>JBCDKT010000018.1 GCA_038746285.1 Bacteroidota bacterium | reverse complement strand
GCGGCCACCAACCGGCCCGACGTGCTCGACACGGCGCTGCTCCGGCCGGGCCGCTTCGACCGGCAGATCATGGTCGACCGCCCGGACCGCCGCGAGCGCGCGGCCATCTTCAAGGTCCACACCCGCACGCTCACCCTCGGCGACGACGTGGAACCCGAGATGCTGGCGAACATGACGCCGGGCTTCGCCGGGGCCGAGATCGCCAACGTCTGCAACGAGGCCGCGCTTCTCGCCGCCCGCGACGACAAGGAGTCCATCGAGGCCGTCGACTTCGAGCGCGCCATCGACCGCGTGATCGGCGGGCTGGAGAAAAAGAACAAGCTGATCTCGCCCGAGGAGAAAAAGATCGTGGCCTACCACGAGGCCGGGCACGCCGTCATCGGCTGGTTCCTTGAGCACACCGACCCCGTCATCAAGGTCTCGATCGTCCCGCGCGGCCTCGCCGCGCTCGGCTTCGCGCAGATGCTCCCCGACGAGCGCTACATCACCAACGAGCAGACCTTCCGCGACCGCATGACGATGGCGATCGGCGGGCGCGTAGCCGAGGAGATCGTCTTCGACCACCTCTCGACCGGTGCGGCCAGCGACCTGGAGCACATCACCGGGATGGCCTACGCGATGATCGTCAAGTTCGGGATGAGCGAGGCCGTCGGGCACGTCAACTTCGACGTGAGCCGCCGCTCCGAGATGTCGTTCTACAAGCCCTACTCCGAGAAGACCGCCGAGCTAATCGACGCCGAGGCCAAACGGATCGTGGACGAGATCCACGCGCGCGCCCACCGGCTGCTCGACGAGCACAAAGACAGGTTCGAGGCCCTGGCTCAAGCGCTTCTAGAAAAAGAGGTGCTCAACGAGAACGACCTCAAGGAGGTCCTCGGCGAGCGGCCCTACAAGCGGCCCATCTACGACCAGCCGGTCAATGCCGAAGGCGAGCCCGTCAACGACCCGGGCGACACCCTCAACGACCCGGGCGACACCCTCAACGGGTCGGCCACGGGTAACGGGTCGGCTTCGGGCGGGGACGGCGCGCTGCCTGAAGAAATCCGCGATACGGACGAGCCACCCGCTGTTAGCTGACGAAGGTGCCATGCTGACTGCCTACATCCGAGCCGCTATGCACGCTGCCGAGTACGAACTGCTCGAAGACGGCGAGGGCTACTACGGCAGCATCCCCGGTCTGCAAGGCGTCTGGTCCAACGCCGACACGCTCGAAGCCTGCCGCGATGAGTTGCAGGAAGTCGCTGAGGATTGGTTACTGATCCGGCTCCGGAGAGGCGCGAATGTACCCGTGCTCAATGGCATCGATCTAAACCTACAGGCTGAGGCCGCCTGATGCCGCCGTTCGGCCCGGTCTCCCGGAGAAAGCTAGAGCATGTTATGGACTCGGTTAGGTCTCAGCGTTCTCCTCAAAAACAGCCGTCATTCCCGCGCAGGCGGGAATCCAGAGCTTGTAGCACGCCTTCTGGATTCCCGATCAGGGTCGGGAATGACTCGGTGTGAGGAGGTAACAGTAGCAGAACAGCGTTTCTGCGCCATCAGGGCCTCTCAAGTTGCTGACAAGCTCTAGTCCGCATCCTGCGAAAGCTTGGGTTCGAGGGACCCTATCCTGGCAGCAAGCATGCCGTCATGCGGCGTGGCGACGTAGACGTTCGCATCCCGAACCCCCACCGTGGTGACATCGGAAGGAACCTGCTGAGCCGGTTGCTGAAGCAGGCCGGTGTCAGCCGCGGGGAGTGGGAGAGCCTGCAGCTGTCCGGCCTTGCAATCGACGTGCTCACCGCCCTTGTGCTCCTTACCTGCGCTCAATGTTCCTGGCGTGGGACTAGCCCCAAAAGCAATAAAGATATATATCGATCAACCAAATATATTGATCCTGATCCCTGCTAAATCCGCGTGAAGTGGCGGAAATGGGATCTTGTAGTACCTGAACGGTTGAATTGGCACGGCAGAACGGTGTACCTTCCTCTTCTGCACCCCCGCGGCGCTCGGCGCCGCTTTTTGTTGTATTCCAGCGACCGACGCTCCCGTGCCCACGATTCAGCAACTCGTCCGCAAGGGCCGCAGCCCCAAGACGAGGACCACCAAGTCCAAAGCCCTCCAGGGCAACCCGCAGCGCCGCGGCGTCTGCACCCGCGTCTACACGACGACGCCCAAGAAGCCGAACTCCGCGCTCCGCAAGGTGGCGAAGGTCCGGCTCACGAACGGGTTCGAGGTCATCGCCTACATCCCCGGCGAGGGCCACAACCTCCAGGAGCACTCGATCGTGCTCGTCCGCGGCGGGCGCGTGAAAGACCTCCCCGGCGTGAAGTACCACATCGTGCGTGGCGCGCTCGACACGGCCGGCGTGGCCGACCGCAAGCAGAGCCGCTCCAAGTACGGTGCCAAGCGCCCCCGAAAGTAGCCTGTCTGTAGTCCCTGGTTTCTGGTTTCTAGTTGGGCAGCCCCCGAGCTTCAGCCGACTAGAAACTGGAAACTGCAAACCAGAAACCCCAGCCATGCGCAGAAGGCAAGCCGACAAGCGGCTCACGATCCCCGACCCGCTCTACGAAGACCAGCTCGTCGCCAAGTTCATCCACAGCGTGATGAACGACGGCAAGAAGTCCGTCGCCCAGCGCCTCGTCTACGGAGCCTTCGACATGGTTGAGGAGCGCACCGGCGAAGAGGGCGTCGAGGTCTTCCGCAAGGCCATCAACAACATCGCCCCGCTCGCCGAGGTCCGCAGCCGCCGCGTGGGTGGCGCGACCTACCAGGTGCCGATCGAGGTCCGGGCCGACCGCCGGACGGCGCTCGCCTTCCGCTGGCTCCTCCAGTACGCCCGCGCCCGCGCGGACAAGAGCATGGCCCGCCGCCTCGCCAGCGAGATCGTCGCCGCGAGCAAGAACGAGGGCGGGGCCGTCAAGAAGAAGGACGACACGCACCGCATGGCCGAGGCCAACAAAGCCTTCGCCCATTTCCGCTTTTAGCTCGTGGCTATTGGCTTGTTGCGCGCCGCGCATCAGCCACTAGCTAACAGCCAGCAGCCAACAGCTACGCCACTATGAGTACCAACGGACGCCAGCTTTCGCTCGACCGGACCCGGAACATTGGCATCTCGGCGCACATCGACGCCGGGAAGACGACGACCACCGAGCGCATCCTCTACTACACCGGGCGCCTCCACCGCATCGGCGAAGTCCACGAGGGCGGTGCCACGATGGACTGGATGGAGCAGGAGAAGGAGCGCGGCATCACGATCACCTCCGCCGCGACGACCTGCTTCTGGGACGACCACCGGATCAACATCATCGACACCCCCGGCCACGTCGACTTCACGGTCGAGGTCGAGCGCTCGCTCCGCGTCCTCGACGGCGCGGTCGCGCTCTTCTGCTCGGTCGGCGGCGTGGAGCCGCAGTCCGAGACGGTCTGGCGGCAGATGAACAAGTACAGCGTCCCGCGCATCGCGTTCGTCAACAAGATGGACCGCACCGGGGCCGACTTCGCGGAGGCCGTCAAGATGATGAACGACCGCCTCTCGGCCAACGCCGTCCCGGTCCAGATTCCGATTGGCGAGGGCGACATGTTCCGCGGCGTGATCGACCTCGTCGCGCTCAAGGCCATCGTCTGGCACGACGAGAGCCAGGGCGCGACATGGGACGAGATCGACATCCCCGAAGACCTCAAGTCGCAGGCCCGCCACTGGCGGATCAACCTCCTCGAAGCCGTCGCCGAGCACAACGACGAGCTCCTGATGAAGTACCTCGAAGGCGAGGACATCACCGCCGACGAGGTGAAGGCGACGGTCCGCGCCGCCACGCTCTCGCTCGACATCACGCCGGTCTTCTGCGGCTCGGCCTTCAAGAACAAGGGCGTCCAGCGCCTGCTCGACGGCGTCATCGACTACCTCCCCGCGCCGACTGACATTCCGGCCGTCGAGGGCCACGCGGTCCGCTCCGACGAGGTCCTCAGCCGCGAGGCCAGCCCCGACGCGCCGTTCAGCGCCGTCGCCTTCAAGATCGCCACCGACCCCTACGTTGGCCGCATCACCTTCGCCCGCGTCTACTCGGGCACGCTCGAAAAAGGCAACCAGCTCTTCAACGCGACGAGCGAGAAGAAGGAGCGCGCCGGCCGCCTCCTCTTCATGCACGCCAACTCGCGCGAGGATGTCGAGACGGTGCGTGCAGGCGACATCTGCGCGATCGTCGGGCTGAAGGCCACGAAGACGGGCGACACGCTCACCGACCCGGCCCACCCGATCGTGCTCGAGAAGATGGACTTCCCCGAGCCGGTGATCCGCATCGCCATCGAGCCGAAGACCAAGGCCGACATCGACAAGCTCGGCACCGGCCTCCAGAAGCTCGCCGAAGAAGACCCGACCTTCCGCGTCTCGACCGACGAGGAGACCGGCCAGACCCTCATTGCAGGGATGGGCGAGCTCCACCTCGAAATCATCGTGGACCGTCTCAAGCGCGAGTTCAAGGTCGAGGCCAACGTCGGCAAGCCGCAAGTCGCCTACCGCGAGGCCATCCGCTCGTCGGTCGACCACAAGTACACCCACAAGAAGCAGACGGGTGGCAAGGGCCAGTTCGCCCACGTCGAGATCGAGTTCATGCCGAAGGAGGACGGCGTCGGGTTCGAGTTCCTCGACGAGATCAAGGGCGGCAACATCCCGCGTGAGTTCATCCCGTCGGTCGAGAAGGGCATCCAGAGCGCGCTCGACCAGGGTCCGCTCGCGGGCTACCCCATCGAGGGCATCGTCGCCCGGCTCTACGACGGCAAGTACCACAACGTCGACTCCGACCAGATCGCGTTCGAGATCGCGGGCCGCATGGCCTTCCGCGAGGCGAGCCGCCGCGCCAGCCCGGTGCTCATGGAGCCCATCATGGCCGTCGAGGTCATCACGCCCGAGGAGTACATGGGCGACGTGATCGGCGACCTGAACTCGCGCCGCGGTCGGATCGAGGGCATGGGCCAGCGCGGCGACGCGCAGGTCATCAACGCCGGCGTCCCGCTCTCCGAGATGTTCGGGTACTCGACCGACCTGCGAAGCAACACGCAGGGCCGCGCTATCTACTCGATGCAGTTCGACCACTACTCCGAGGTGCCGAAGAGCATCGCCGAGGAGATCATCAACGCCGACAAGGCTGAGGTCGCGTAGCTGACCGCCACCCCCCGTTAACCCGAAGCACCCGTTTACAGAGGTATCCATCATGGCCAAAGAGACCTTCCAGCGCACCAAGCCCCACGTCAACGTCGGCACCATCGGCCACGTCGACCACGGCAAGACCACCCTCACCGCCGCCATCACCAAGGTCCTCGCCGAGAAGCTCGGCGGCGAGGCCAAGGGCTTCGACGAGATCGACAACGCCCCCGAGGAGCGCGAGCGCGGCATCACGATCGCCACCGCCCACGTCGAGTACGAAACCGAGGGGCGGCACTACGCCCACGTCGACTGCCCCGGGCACGCCGACTACGTCAAGAACATGGTCACCGGGGCCGCCCAGATGGACGGCGCGATCCTGGTGGTCGCCGCCACCGACGGCCCGATGCCCCAGACCAGGGAGCACATCCTGCTGGCGCGCCAGGTGGGCGTCCCCTACATCGTGGTGTTCATGAACAAGGTCGACCTGGTCGACGACGAGGAGTTGCTGGAGCTGGTCGAGATGGAGGTCCGGGAGCTCTTGTCGGACTACGAGTTCCCGGGCGACGACCTGCCGGTCATCCAGGGCTCGGCGCTCGGGGCCTTGAACGGCGAGGCAGCGGGCGTGGCCTCGGTCGAGGCGCTGATGCAGGCCGTCGACGACTACGTGCCGACGCCGGAGCGCGACATCGACAAGCCGTTCCTGATGCCGGTCGAGGACGTGTTCAGTATCACCGGGCGGGGGACGGTGGCGACCGGCCGGGTCGAGCGGGGCGCGATCAAGGTCGGGGAGGCGGTGGACATCATCGGTATGCAGGAGGAGAAGCTGTCGAGCACCGTGACGGGGGTGGAGATGTTCAGGAAGCTGCTGGACCAGGCCGAGGCCGGGGACAACGCGGGGATCCTGCTCAGAGGGATCGACAAGGACGCGATCGAGCGGGGGATGGTGATCTCGAAGCCGGGGTCGGTGACGCCGCACCGGGAGTTCGAGTGCGAGGTGTACGTGCTGTCGAAGGAGGAGGGGGGCCGTCACACGCCGTTCTTCAAGGGGTACCGGCCGCAGTTCTACTTCCGGACGACGGACGTGACGGGAGACATTGAGCTCAACGAGGGGGTGGAGATGGTGATGCCGGGGGACAACACGCAGTTCCGCGTGAAGCTGATCGTGCCGGTGGCGATGGAGCAGGGGCTGCGCTTTGCGATCCGTGAGGGGGGCCGGACGGTGGGGGCCGGCGTCGTCGCCAACATCCTCGACTAGCGGGCGACGAGTTCTGGATGAGGAGCGGCGAGTGGGAACAACATCCGCCGCCCGTCGCTCGTCATTCAGAACTCAGCAGACGGGCGTAGCTCAATTGGCAGAGCACTGGTCTCCAAAACCAGCGGTTGTAGGTTCGAGTCCTACCGCCCGTGCGAAACGAACCACAAGCCGTTCTCAGCTAACGAGGCATCCAGGCATGGCAGACAACAAGACAGGCAGCTACGTCCAGGAAGTGATGAAGGAGATGAGCAAGGTCCACTGGCCGAAGCGCAAGGAGCTCGTCAGCAACACCACGCTCACGCTCATCGCCTCGTTCATCCTCGCGCTCTTCATCTACGTGGCCGACCAGGGGATCAGCCAGGCGCTCCAGTTGCTCTACGGCGGCTAGGCCCTCGCAGCGACCCCTCTCTCACTGGCGACTATGGCAGCTATGGCGAACAAGACGAAGACCGGCATCCGCAAGTGGTACGTGCTACGGACCTTCTCCGGGCACGAGAAGAAGGTCAAGGAGGCCATCCAGAACGAACTCGAACTCAAGGGCTTCCAGGACCGAGTGAGCGAAGTGCTGATCCCGACCGAGACCGTCTTCGAGATGCGCGGCGGCAAGAAGCGAACGCGTGAGAAGACCTTCTTCCCCGGATACCTCCTCGTCGAAGCCTACCTCGACCCCTACCTCCGCGACATCCTCTCGGCCCTTCCATCCGTCATCGGCTTCCTCTCGACCGGCGACACGCCGACCCCGCTCCGGCCCGATGAGGTCAACCGGATCCTCGGCCGCGTCGAGGAGACGGCTGCCGCGGGCGAACAGCCCGAGATGCCGTTCAAGGAAGGCGATGCCGTCAAGGTCGTCGACGGCCCCTTCAACAACTTCTCCGGCTTCGTCGAGGAGATCTACCCGGACAAGATGAAGGTCCGCGTGATGGTCTCGATCTTTGGCCGGAAGACCCCGCTCGAACTGGACTACCTGCAGGTCGAGCACGAAGCATGACGTGCCTCGCCGTGAAGCCTCGGCGAAGCAGAAACAGGCACCGCGCGCGGCCTTATCATCCGGCTCGCTCCCACCCTCAGACCTAGCCGCGGGAGCCGAGGTCCAGCCCTTGGCGCTTGCACCGCACTCCGACTATGGCGAAGAAAATAGACAGCTTCATCAAGCTGCAGATCAAGGCAGGCCAGGCCAGCCCGGCCCCGCCGATTGGCCCGGCGCTTGGCCAGCACGGCGTCAACATCATGGAGTTCTGCAAGGCGTTCAACGCGCAGACCCAGGAGAAGATGGGGCTCGTGATCCCGGTCGTGATCACGGTCTTTGCCGACAAGAGCTTCTCCTTCATCACCAAGAGCCCGCCCGCGGCCGTCCTCTTGAAGAAGGCAGCCAACGTGCCGAAGGGGGCAGGCGACCCGCTCCGCGAGAAGGTCGCAAACGTGACCTGGGACCAGTGCAAGGAGATCGCCGAGGCGAAGATGGAAGACCTCAACGCCCACACCGTCGACCAAGCCGCCCGGATGATTGCAGGCACCGCCCGCTCGATGGGGATCACGGTCTCCGGCGCGCCGGTCGCCTGACGGCGTTTCTAGCTTTCGGTTTCTAGTTTCTGGTTCAGCAGGAACGGCGAGTGTGCCGAACTGAGAACCAGAAACGAAAAACCAGGAACTTTATCCACAGCGGGAGCCAATCCACGGTTGGCGCTTGCACCGCACAGCAACGAAGCACATGGCTAAGAAAGGAAAGCGCTATCGCGAGGCCCAGGAGGCCATCCGCGAAGCCGGCGAGGCCAACGGCGGATCGTTCTCGATGGACGAAGCGGCCGACCTCATCAAGAAGACCTCGAAGGCGAAGTTCGACGAGTCGATCGACATCGACATGCGGCTCGGGGTCGACCCGCGCCACGCGGACCAGATGGTGCGCGGCTCGGTTGCCCTCCCGCATGGGACCGGCAAGACGGTACGCGTGCTCGCGCTCGTCGACGAAGGCCGGGAGCAGGAAGCGCTCGACGCCGGGGCCGACATGGCCGGGCTCGACGAGTACGTCAACAAAATCCAGAACGAGGGCTTCGTCGACTTCGACGTGATGATCGCGACCCCGAGCGTGATGCCGAAGATCGGCCGCCTCGGGCGCGTCCTCGGGCCGCGCGGCCTGATGCCGAACCCCAAGAGCGGAACCGTCACGAACGACGTGGCCGAGGCCGTGCAGGCCGTCAAGGCCGGCCGGATCGACTTCCGCGTCGACAAGTTCGGCAACATCCACACTTCGATCGGCAAGTCGTCGTTCTCGCCCGAGCAGATCAGCGAGAACGCGGCCGCCTTCGTCAAAGAGATTCTCCGGCTCCGGCCCGCCTCCGCGAAGGGCGTCTACATGCGCTCGATCACGCTCTCGACCACGATGGGGCCGCCCGTGCCCATCGACCGCAACGCCGCCGTCGGCGCCGCAAGGTGATTTTAGACTTTGGATTTCTGATTCTGGATTGAACGCTCGGAGCAGCAGACAATCCGAAATCTAAAATCCCCAACCCCCAATCGAACCATGGCACTCACGAAAGAACAGAAGCGCGAAGCGGTCGCCGCGATTGCAGAAGACCTCGAGAGCGTAAACACCATCTACCTGACGGACTACGCCGGCCTCACGGTCGAGCAGGCCAACACCCTGCGCGGCGAGTTCTTCAAGGCGGACGTCCGGTATAAGGTGCTCAAGAACACGCTCCTCAAGCGGGCGATGGACGACGCCGAGGTCGACTACTCCGGCCTCTACGAATACCTCAGCGGCCCGACTGCCGTTGCGTTCACCAACGACCCGGCCACGCCCGGCAAGGTCATCAAGAAGTTCCTCGAAGGTGACGCCGAGCTTCCCAAGCTGAAGGGTGCCTACGTCGACGGCGCTTTCTTTGGCTCCGACGCGCTCGACCAGCTCGCCGCGCTCAAGAGCAAGGACGAGCTCATCGGCGACATCCTCGGCCTCCTCATGGCTCCGGCGACCAACATCGTCGGCGGTCTCCAGGCGCAAGGATCGAACCTCGTCGGTGCACTCAAGACCATCGCCGAGAAGGAAGAGGGCTAGCGCCCTTCGGTTTCTGGTTCCTCGTTTTTCGTTTCTCGTTGGGCTATCCGACCGAGCGCGGCTAACGAGAAACGAGAAACGGCAAACTAGAAACACCCTCACACCATCCCTTAATCAGCGGCGCAGCCCCCGGGCACAGACCGCCGCAGGAAACTCCAACACCATGGCAGACATCAAGGACATCGCAGAACAGTTGGTCAACTTGACCATCAAAGAGGCCAACGAACTCGCCACCCTCCTCGAAGAGGAGTACGGCATCAAGCCTGCCGCCGCGGCCGTCGCGGTCGCCGGGCCTGCCGGGGGCGACGGTGCCGCCGCCGCCGAGGAGCAGACCGAGTTCGACGTGATCCTCAAGGGCATCGGCGGCAACAAGATCGCCGTCATCAAGGAGGTCCGCGGCATCACCGGCCTCGGCCTCAAGGAAGCCAAGGAGCTCGTCGACGGCGCGCCCAGCCCGATCAAGGAGGCGGCACCAAAGGCCGAAGCCGAGGACATCAAGGGCCGGCTCGAAGGGGCCGGTGCCGAAGTCGAGCTCAAGTAGCTCGGCGCTCGCCACACCGACTCACCCGCCGCTCGGCCCTCGGCGCACGCGCTGTCAGGGCCGGGCGATGAGGTGAAGCCGGCTTTCCCGAACGCGACCGCCAGCGGGCCGCAGCGGGAGCCGGCTTTCGCCGCTTGAGCACACCGAGCGGCACGCGCTAGAAATGCCGGCTTCGGCCGGCACCCGCCGGAACCCGGAGGGGCACCTCGCGTTGCCCGTTCGGTCGTTTGGCCCAATTTTTTCGGCAGCTACCAACACACCGGGGCACACGTTGAGCAAAAACAAGAAGGTCCAACAGAACGGAACCACTACCGCCACGACACGCTCACGCAAAGACCTGCCCGCGATGGACACCGGGCGCCTCACCTTCGCCGACATCCAGCCCGTGCTGGAATACCCCGACTTCCTCGGGGTGCAGCTTCAGAGCTTCGCGGACTTCGCGCAGGCCGACGTGGCGCCGGAGGAGCGTGACCCCGCCAAGGGGTTGCAGGGAGTCTTTCTCGAGCACTTCCCGATCACCGACAGCCGCGAGCGCTACACGCTTGAGTTCCTCCACTACGAACTCGACGCGCCGAAGCACTCGGTCGAGGAGTGCATCGCGCAGGGCCTCAGCTTCGCCGTGCCGCTCAAGGCCAAGCTCCGGCTCTCGGCGAAGGAAGACGAGGATGAGGACGAGCCGTAAGAGGCTGTCCAGCAGGACGTTTACCTCGGCAACCTGCCGTTCATGACGGAGCAGGGCACGTTCGTCATCAACGGGGCCGAGCGCGTCGTGGTGAGCCAGCTCCACCGCTCGCCGGGCGTGTTCTTCGGGCAGAACGTCCACCCGAACGGGACGGAGCTCTACCAGGCCCGCGTGATCCCGTTTCGCGGCTCGTGGATCGAGTTCTCGACCGACGTTTCAAACGTGATGTGGGCCTACATCGACCGGAAGAAGAAGCTGCCGGTCACGACGCTCCTCCGCGCGCTCGGCTACTCGTCGAACCAGGAGGTCATCGGCCTCTTCGACCTCGCCGACACGGTCGCGACGACCAACAAGAAGACCTTCAAGTCGAAGGCGGTCGGGCGCGTCCTCGCCGCGAGCGTAACCGTCGAGCGGATCGAGGAGATCGTAGACGAGGACACGGGCGAGGTGCTCGACGAGCGCCGCGAGCGCGAGGTGCTCCTCCCGGCCGAGCACGAGATCGAAGAGGACGATTACGGGACGCTCAAGGAGGCCGGCATCGAGCAGGTCTTCGTCCGCAAGGAGAGCGACGAGGACGGCGGCGAGACCGACAAGACCACGCTTCTCAACACGCTCAAGAAGGACCCGACGCACAGTGAGGAGGAGGCGCTCGACTACCTCTACATCCAGCTCCGCGGCTCCGAGCCGCCGGACACCGAGACCGCCCGCGGCGTCCTCGACCGGCTGTTCTTCTCCGAGAAGCGCTACGACCTCGGCGACGTCGGCCGCTACCGGATCAACACGCGCCTCGCGCTCCCGAAGGACCGGGACGACGTGACGCTGACGCGCGACGACATCATCGCGATCGTCAAGGAGCTCATCCTCCTCCAGAACGGCAAGAGCCACGTCGACGACATCGACCACCTCGGCAACCGCCGCGTGCGGACCGTCGGGGAGCAGCTCCAGAGCCAGTTCTCGCTCGGCCTCGCGCGCATGGCGCGGACGATCAAGGAGCGCATGAATCTCCGCGACGCCGACAAGTTCACCCCGCAGGACCTCGTCAACGCGCGGACGGTCTCGTCGGTCATCAACACGTTCTTCGGGACGAACCAGCTCTCGCAGTTCATGGACCAGACCAACCCGCTCGCCGAGCTGACGCACAAGCGTCGGATGTCGGCGCTCGGTCCGGGCGGCCTGACACGCGAACGCGCTGGGTTCGAGGTCCGCGACGTGCACTACACGCACTACGGGCGCCTCTGCCCGATCGAGACGCCGGAAGGCCCTAACATTGGGCTCATCTCGTCGCTCTGCACCCACGGCGTCATCAACGACTTCGGGTTTATCGAGACCCCGTACCGCGTCGTCAAGAAGGGTAAGGTCACCGACAAGATCGAGTACCTCTCGGCCGAAGACGAGGACCGCGTCATCATCGCCCAGGCGAACGCGCCGATCGACGACAAGGGCAACTTCGAGAACGAGTTCGTCCGGTGCCGCCAGCGCGGCGACTTCCCGCTGATGCGGCCGGAGGAGATCCAGTACATGGACATCGCGCCGAACCAGATCATCTCGCCCGCGGCGAGCATGATCCCGTTCCTGGAGCACGACGACGCCAACCGCGCCCTGATGGGGTCGAACATGCAGCGCCAGGCAGTGCCGCTGCTTCGGCCCGAGTCGCCGATCGTCGGGACGGGCCTCGAGGGCCGCGCCGCGCGCGACAGCCGTGCGCTCGTTGTCGCCGAGGCGAACGGCGTGGTCGAGCAGGTCGACGCCAACCGGATCGTCGTGCGCTACGACGAGGCCAAGGGCGACGCCAAGCTCGCGTTCGAGGAGCCGGTTCGGGTCTACGACCTCGTCAAGTTCCGCCGGACCAACCAGGACACCTCGATCAACCAGAAGCCGCTCGTCGAGGCCGGGCAGCGCGTCAAGAAGGGCGAGGTCCTCGCCGACGGCTGCTCGACCCAGAACGGCGAGCTCGCCCTCGGCAAGAACGTCCTCGTAGCGTTTATGCCGTGGAAGGGCTACAACTTCGAGGACGCCATCGTCATCTCGGAGCGCGTCGTCACCGACGACGTGTTCACGAGCGTCCACATCGAGGAGTTCGAGCACCAGGTCCGCGACACCAAGCGCGGCGAGGAGGAGCTCACGCGCGAGATCCCCAACGTCTCCGAGGAGGCCACCAAGGACCTCGACGAGCGCGGCATCGTCCGCATCGGGGCCGAGGTCGGGCCGGGCGACATCATCGTCGGTAAGATCACGCCGAAGGGCGAGACCGACCCGACGCCGGAGGAGAAGCTGCTCCGCGCCATCTTCGGTGACAAGGCGGGCGACGTGAAGGACGCCAGCCTCAAGGCCAAGCCGGGCATGCAGGGCGTCGTGATCGACACCCAGCTCTTCAGCCGCCGCAAGGCCGACCCGGCGACCAAGAAGGCCGAGGAGATGCGCCTCGAGCAGATCGAGAACCAGCTCGCCCGCGACGTGGACGAGCTCAACGAGGCGTTCTACGAGCGCTTCTTCGAGCTCAGCCACAACGAGACCTCGGGCGGGGTCGAACTCCGTGACGGGACCGTCGTGATCTCCGAGGGCGGCAAGGTCACCAAGAAGTCGTTCGAGACGGTCTCGCCGGCCGAGATGAAGATCCGGCAGGCGTTCACCAAGAACACGAAGAAGGACAAGCAGATCGCCCGCCTGCTCGCCAACTACCAACGCCGCCACGCCGACGTGACCGGCGCGGCCCGCCGCGAGCAGTACCGGATCCAGATGGGCGACGAGCTCCCGCCGGGGATCGTCCAGCTCGCGAAGGTTTACATCGCCAAGAAGCGCAAGCTCCAGGTCGGCGACAAGATGGCCGGGCGCCACGGCAACAAGGGTGTCGTCGCCAAGATCGTCCCGGTCGAGGACATGCCGTTCCTGGAGGACGGAACGCCGGTCGACATCTGCCTCAACCCTCTGGGGGTTCCCTCTCGGATGAACCTCGGGCAGATCTTCGAGACGCTCCTCGGCTGGGCTGGCGACAAGCTCGGCGTGAAGTACGCCACGCCGGCCTTCGACGGGGCGACGATGGAAGACATCGCCGCCGAACTCGAAGCGGCCGGGCTGCCGGCCGACGGGCGCGCCCAGCTCTACGACGGACGCACGGGCGATCCGTTCGACCAGCTCACCACGGTCGGGCAGATCTACATGCTCAAGCTCTCGCACCTCGTCGAGGACAAAATCCACGCCCGGTCGATCGGGCCGTACTCGCTCATCACCCAGCAGCCGCTGGGCGGGAAGGCGCAGTTCGGCGGCCAGCGCTTCGGCGAGATGGAGGTCTGGGCCCTCTACGCCTACGGGGCCTCGGCCGTCCTCCGTGAACTGCTCACCGTCAAGAGCGACGACGTGCAGGGCCGCTCGAAGACCTACGAAGCCATCGTCAAGGGCGACACGCTGCCCGAGCCGGGCATCCCGGAGAGCTTCAACGTCCTCGTCCGCGAGCTTCAGGGCCTCGGCCTAGAGGTGAAGCTGGATTAGTCGTTCATGCCAACCGTAGGGGCGACCGGCCGGTCGCCTCTACACCCGGTATCATCTTTTAGCACGCGATACACATTATGGCATACGGAACCACGCAGGTCCCCACCCGCAAAGGCGTCTCCTCGATCACCGTCAGCCTGTCCTCGCCCGAGTCGATCCTCGAGCGGAGCCACGGCGAGGTGCTCAAGCCGGAGACGATCAACTACCGCTCGTTCAAGCCGGAGAAGGACGGTCTCTTCTGCGAGAAGATCTTCGGCCCGGTCAAGGACTGGGAGTGCCACTGCGGCAAGTACAAGGGCATCCGCTACAAGGGCATCATCTGCGACCGCTGCGGCGTCGAGGTGACCCAGAAGAAGGTCCGCCGCGAGCGGATGGGCCACATCACGCTCTCCGTGCCAGTGGTCCACATCTGGTACTTCAAGAGCGTCCCGAACAAGATCGGGCACCTCCTGGGGATGAAGTCGAAGGACCTCGACAAGGTGGTCTACTACGAGTCCTACGTCGTCATCCAGCCGGGCGGCGGGGCGGCGCTCGGGATCGAAGAGGGGCAGCTTCTCTCCGAGGACGAGTACTACGACGTCCTCTACCAGATCCGCGAGGACAACAACCGCCTCCCGGACGACGACCCCGAGAAGTTCATCGCCATGATCGGCGGCGAGGCCGTCGAGGAGCTCCTCAAGCGGCAGAACCTGCCGCGCCTCTCGCGCGAGCTCCGCTTCCAGGCCAAGACCGAGACGAGCCAGGCCCGCAAGGCCGACGCGCTCAAGCGCCTCGCCGTCGTGGAGAACTTCCGCGAGTCGCACAAGAAGATGGAGAACCGGCCTGAGTGGATGGTGATGAAGGTCGTCCCCGTCATCCCGCCGGAGCTGCGCCCGCTCGTCCCGCTCGAAGGCGGTCGCTTCGCAACGTCCGACCTTAACGACCTCTACCGCCGCGTCATCATCCGCAACAACCGCCTCAAGCGGCTGATGGACATCAAGGCCCCCGAGGTCATCCTCCGCAACGAGAAGCGGATGCTCCAGGAGGCGGTCGACTCGCTCTTCGATAACAGCCGGAAGGCCAACGCCGTCCGCTCGGACTCGAACCGCGCGCTCAAGAGCCTGAGCGACATGCTCAAGGGCAAGCAGGGCCGGTTCCGCCAGAACCTCCTCGGCAAGCGCGTCGACTACTCCGGCCGCTCGGTGATCGTCGTCGGGCCCGAGCTCGCGCTCCACGAGTGCGGCCTCCCGAAGGAGATGGCCGTCGAGCTCTTCAAGCCGTTCATCATCCGCAAGCTGATCGAGCGCGGCATCGTCAAGACGGTCAAGTCGGCCAAGAAGGTCGTCGACCGCCGGACGGCCGACGTGTTCGACATCCTGGAGAAGGTGATCGAGGGGCACCCGGTGATGCTCAACCGCGCGCCGACGCTCCACCGCCTCGGCATCCAGGCCTTCCAGCCGGTGCTGATCGAGGGCAAGGCGATCCGCCTGCACCCGCTCGTCACGACGGCCTTCAACGCCGACTTCGACGGCGACCAGATGGCCGTCCACGTCCCGCTCAGCCAGGACGCGATCCTGGAGGCGCAGCTGCTGATGCTGTCGTCCCACAACATCATGTCCCCGGCGCACGGCGGCCCGGTCGCGGTCCCGAGCCAGGACATGGTGCTCGGGATGTACTACCTCACCAAGAGCCGCCCCGGCCAGCAGGGCGAGGGCATGCGCTTCCTCTCGGTCGACGAGGTCCGCCAGGCCTACGACCAGGGCCAGGTCGCGCTCCACGCCCGCGTCCAGCTCCGCGACCCCGACGGCTCGGGCGAGATGCTCGAGACGACCGTCGGCAAGGCGCTCTTCAACGACATCGTCCCCGAGGGCGTCGGCTACATCAACGAGGTGCTGACCAAGAAGAACCTCCGCGGCATCATCGCCCGCGTCTTCAAGGCCGCCGGCTTCTCCGGGACGGCCCGGTTCCTCGACGAGGTCAAGAACCTCGGCTTCCTGCAGGCCATGCTCGGCGGGCTGAGCTTCTCGCTCTCCGACATCGTCGTGCCCGACGCCAAGCGCGAGCTGATCGACAAGGCCGAGGCCGAGGTCGCCGACGTGCGCGGGCAGTACGAGATGGGCTTCATCACCGACAACGAGCGCTACAACCAGGTGATCGACGTCTGGACGCGGACCAACAACCGCGTCTCGGACGTGCTCTTCAACGCGCTCAAGGAGGACCGCGAGGGCTTCAACGCCATCTACATGATGGCCGACTCCGGCGCGCGCGGCTCGAAGGAGCAGATCCGCCAGCTCGGCGGGATGCGCGGCCTGATGGCGAAGCCGCAGAAGTCGCTCTCCGGCTCGGCCGGCGAGATCATCGAGAACCCGATCCTCTCCAACTTCAAGGAGGGCCTCTCGGTGCTCGAGTACTTCATCTCGACCCACGGCGCGCGCAAGGGCCTCGCCGACACGGCGCTCAAGACGGCCGACGCCGGCTACCTCACGCGCCGCCTCGTCGACGTGAGCCAGGACATGACCGTCACCGAGTACGACTGCGGGACGATCCGCGGCATCAAGATCGCCGCGCTCAAAGACAACGAGGACGTGGTCGAGCCGCTCGCCGACCGCATCCTCGGCCGCGTCGCCATCACCGAGGTGGTCGACCCGCTCTCGGGCGAAGTGATCGTCGAAGCCAACGAGATGATCACCGAGGCCGTCGCCGAGGCGATTGCCCAGACCTCGATCGAGACCGTCGAGATCCGGTCGGTGCTGACGTGTGAGGCGCGGCGCGGCGTGTGCGCGCTCTGCTACGGGCGCAACCTCGCCAACGGCCGCCTCGTCGAGCCGGGCGAAGCCATTGGCGTCATCGCGGCGCAGTCGATTGGCGAGCCGGGGACGCAGCTTACGCTTCGGACCTTCCACATCGGCGGCACGGCCAGCCGCATCTCGGCCGAGAGCACGATCCAGTCCAAGTTCGCGGGCAAGGTCGCCTTCGAGAACCTCCGCACCGTCAACTACGACGACGGCGAGGAGGCCCGGGTGACCGTCCTCTCGCGCCAGGGCGAGATCCGCATCCTCGACGCCGGCGACGACAACCGCCAGCTTATCTCGTACCCGATCCCGTACGGGGCCGAACTGCTCATCAAGGATGGCAAGACGATTGAGAAGGGCGACGTGCTCGCCTCGTGGGACCCGTACAACTCCGTCATCCTCTCCGAGGTCGAGGGCACGGTCGCGTTCCAGGACGTGATCGAAGGCACGACCTACCGCGAGGAGTCGGACGAGCAGACGGGCTACAAGGAGAAGGTCATCACCGAGACGCGCGAGCGCAACCTCACGCCGGCCGTCATCATCAAGCAGAAGAAGGGCAAGAAGGAGTACACGATGCCTGTCCGCGCCCGCCTCCAGATCGACGAGGGCGATGCGGTGCAGGCCGGGCAGGTCGTGGCGAAGATCCCGCGCCAGAGCGCCAAGACGCGCGACATCACGGGCGGTCTCCCGCGCGTGATCGAGCTCTTCGAGGCGCGCCAGCCGACCGACCCGGCCGTCGTCTCCGAGATCGACGGCGTGGTGAGCTTCGGCGGCCGGAAGCGCGGCTCCCAAGAGGTCATCGTGACGAGCCGCGACGGGGCGACCGAGAAGACGTACCTCGTCTCGCTCTCGAAGCACCTGCTCGTCCACGAGAACGACTTCGTCCGCGCGGGCGAGGCGCTCTCCGACGGCCAGATCTCGCCGCAAGACATCCTCGCCATCCAGGGCCCGACGGCGGTGCAGGAGTACCTCACCAACGAGGTCCAGGAGGTCTACCGCCTCCAGGGCGTGACGATCAACGACAAGCACATCGAGGCGATTGTCCGGCAGATGATGCAGAAGGTCCGCATCACCGACCCGGGCGACACGACGTTCCTCGAAGGCGACCTCGTGGACCGCTTCGCCCTCGAGCAGGCCAACGACGAGCTCTACGACCAGTTCGTGGTGACGCTGCCGGGCGATACCGACATGGAGATCGGCTCGGTGATCTCGCGCCGCCAGCTTCGGGAGACCAACTCCGAGATGAAGCGCCAGGACAAGGCCCCGGTCGAGGTCCGCTCGACCGAGCCGGCCGTCGCCGAGAGCGTGCTGCTCGGGATCACCCAGGCTGCGCTTGCGACGGACTCGTTCATCTCCGCCGCCTCGTTCCAGGAGACGACGAAGGTGCTCACCGACGCCGCGATCGGCGCGAAGTCGGACGACCTCTACGGGCTGAAGGAGAACGTGATCGTCGGGCAGCTCGTCCCGGCGGGCACCGGCCTCCGGCGCTACCGCGACCTCGTGGTCGGCTCGAAGCGCGAGCTCGAAGCGCTCCAGGCCGCCGTCAGCGGGGCCGCCGGCCCGATGTCGGGCGACGGCAGCAGCGCCGCCGTCGAGGTCTAGCCTCGCGGCTTGACACAGCAAAGCCCCGACCGTCTGCTTGGCGGTCGGGGCTTTCTTGCTTATCGCTGGCTGAGGTGCCTACGGGAAGAGGAAGCTCCCCGACCACTGGCCCCAGTTGCTGGAGGTGACGCCGTTGCGCTCCGAGCCGGTGTAGGACTCGGCCCCGGGGCGAATCTCGATGACGACGCTGCCTCCGGCCTGCGTGATCTCGCCCGCGTGGACCGCCGCCGTGCAGATCGACGAGTCGTCGGTGTAGAGGTCGGTCCCCCAGACGGTGCGAAGGGTGCCGTTTGCTGGGCAGTCGAAGCGGTAGCGGGCGCCGTTGTTGCCGCGCAGCGAGACGGCGTTCTCGGTCCACGACAGCTCGCCGCCGTCGGTCTCGCCGCCGCTGCTGTCTTCGCCGCCGGCGTCCACGTTGCCCGGGGCGTTGCCGCTGAGCGAGACGGTCGTCGTGATGATGTTGCTGACGAGGCCGTCGCTGTTGTAGACGCAGTAGGCCACGTCGAACGAGCCGTCGCCGAGCGACGCGGGGATCTGGAAGGCGAGGCTCGCGGTGCCGCTCGCGGCGGCGTCGCCGCTGAAGGGCACGTTGAAGTAGTCGTCGGCCCCGACGACGGCGAGGTAGTAGCCTGCGAGCGCGCTGCCGTCGGCGTAGGCGAAGTTCAGCGTGAGCCGGCCGCCGGGCTGGATCGACACGGCGCTGGCCCCGGCGCTCACGTCGGGGGCTTCGTCGGCGCTGGACGGGGCCGGCGGGCTGCCCTCGGCGCGCTCGCCGCCCACGAGGTTGAGGAGGGAACTGACGGCGCTCGCGTTGCCGGGGTCGACGGACTGCGGCCCGTCGTCAGGGTCGCCGGAGTCGCACGCGGCGAGCAGCGGCAGCACCAGGCAGAGGGTCAGGATGCGGAAGGTCGTGGATAGCATATCGGGTTCGGGTTGAGGAGCGCCGCCGGAGGTCGCGTCGGGACCGCTCCAGACGAGGTTTCGTAAGGACGGGCCCAGTATCGCCCGACAAGTAGGCCGCTCACAATCGCCGGGAAAGGGGAAATGCAGGCGTGCAGAGCCGGAGGCCTACCCGGAAACGGGTAGACGCGGGCTGAGGTGAAACGGACAGAGGGGCCAGGACCCATCCTCGTCCTGACCCCTCCGCGGCCCACCTCGGGTCGGGCTAGCGTAGCAGGGTGATGCGCTGCGTGAGCGCCGCCGCGCCGTCGGCGGCGCGGACGACGTAGACGCCCGCCGGGAGCGCTTCGCCCCGGAGGCGGAGCGTGTGCTCCCCGGCGGCGAGCGGCCCGTCGTGAAGCAGTGCCACGCGGCGCCCGAGCGTGTCGAAGACCTCGACCCGGACCTCGCGTGTAGCGGGTACGCCCAGGCCGAGCGAGACCGCGCCACGCGACGGGTTGGGATAGGCCGCGTGGAGGGCGAAGACCTCGGGAAGCGAACCCCCGGCTTCAGCGCTCACCACGTCGGAGGCAGACTCCGCCCGGCGCACGCCTGCCACCGATACGCCCTCGTTCTCGCCGTCTGTCCACGCACCGAAGAGTTGGCCGAGCGAGACCGGCCGCGCCAGGCTGCCGTCGCCCGCCTCTTTCTCGAAAGTGAACGCGTCGGGGAGCGGGCTGGCCTCGGGGCACAGCGCCGTCCCTTCGAGCACGACCTCGTAGGCTCCGGCCGGTGCGAGCCCCGGAACGGTCTCGGTAAACGGGATCGGTCCAATCGTCTGGCCTGCCGGTATGCGGAGCGTGAGCGGGCCCTGGAGCGGCCCGAACGGAGCGCCGCCGGGGAGCAGAGCGACGATCCGCGCCTCGAACGTCTGCGCCTCGGCCGAGGTGTTGGTCAGCATGGCCTCGTAGGCGAGCGGGCCGCCGCCGGACGGGATCACGACCGGAGGGGCCGCCGCCGGTTCGAGGGCCAGTGTCACCGGAAGGCGACCGAGCGGTGGGGCGTCCCACCGCACGTCGGCTCCGCCGGCCTGCGTGTAGTTGGTGCCCTCCGTCGCCGTCGCCGGGTCCGGGGCGACGATGAAGAGGCGGAGGGGAGACAGGTTGCCCGGTGCCGTGTCCTCGGCAGCGAGGTGGAGGTTGCTCGGGGGCGTAGAAAACGTCAGGTTGTTGAACTCGATGTCCCCGCCGGGGTGGCGGACCGTCAGGCGCGGCTCGGTCGCGGAGAACCGGGGGAAGTCCGTGTTGTCGAGCCGGAGGCAGCCGCTGCTCTCGACGATGAGGCGACCGTTGGAGTCGACCACCAGCCCGTCGACGTTGACGCCCGAGACCGTGACTGGGAACTGGATGAGCAGCCCCGCATCGCCGTCGGGCGAGCGCGGCGAGGCGAGGAACGGGGTCCCGAAGAGCTGGAAGGCCGCCAGCCGGCTCGACGCCATCGTGAGCCTGCCGATGACGGCGACGTTGCCGGCCGTGGCGCTGACCGAGCGCATGCTCAGCGTGCCGGTACCCTCGATAAGGAGGTCGCGGAAGTAGTTCTGACCCGGCCCGGTGCCGGCGTTGTCCATGATCGTCTGGAGCGACCTGCCAGCCCCGGTCAGGTAGCGGACGAGCGTACCCGAGGGGCGGAAGATGCCGGCGAAGCGCGAGCCGCTGCCGGAGATCTGCAACTCGCCGCCGATGAAGCGCCCGGTGTGGTCGCCCACCGTCGAGACGGTGTTGACCGCGACGAGGCCAGCCCCGATGCCCAGCCCCGACGACGGGCTTGTGCTTTCGGTCGTGAGCCGGCCTGGCACGGTGAGGGTGCCCCCTCCGACGAGGATCTGGCCGCCGTCGCTGATTTCGAGGTCGCCGCTGGGCAGAGCGTAGCTCTGCCCCGGCCCGAGTACGCGGGTCCCGAGGAAGTAGGTGGCCCCGGTGGTTGAGTACGAACCGGTGAGCGCCGGCAACTGCGTGGTAAAGTAGAGCTGGAAGCCGCTGGCCCCGCCAGCTCCCGAGAGCGAGCCGGTGAACCAGGCGTTGCCCGGCAGCGCGCTGATCGAGCGCATGGTGAGGCTAGCCCCAGCCTCGACGACGACGTTCTCGAAGAAGCTGCGCCCCGGCGTGATGCCCGGATCGTCGACGATGACCTGGGAGGTGCCGACGACGCGGACGAGCGTGCCCGACGGCCGGAAGACGCCCGATACGCGCGACGTGAGCCCGCCGGTCAGCCGGAGTTCACCGCCGACGTAGTTGGCCGAGGCGTCCCCGTTGAGCACAAGCGCCCGGGTCTCGACCTCGCCGCCGGCTATGACCAGGCCCTGGCCCTCGGCATTGGTATAGGTCGTGAGGCTGCCCGGCACGGTGAGTGTGCCGCCGCCGGCGACGCGGATGCGCCCACCGAGGCCATCGCTGGACGACGTGTTGCCGATCTCGAGGTTGCCGCCCGGGAAAGTGTAGCTCTCGCTGGTGCCGATCGTGCGGGTGCCGTAGAAATAGGTCGC
Organism: Bacteroidota bacterium; assembly: GCA_038746285.1. Taxonomy (NCBI): domain Bacteria; kingdom Pseudomonadati; phylum Bacteroidota; species Bacteroidota bacterium. Next base: position 48,835 of record JBCDKT010000018.1, on the reverse strand, counting down.
TCCGGTGGTGGAATAGCTGCCCGTCAGGGTCGGAAGCTGTGTGGTGAAGTAGAGCTGGAAGCCGCTGGCCCCGCCGGCCCCCGAGAGCGAGCCGGTGAACCAGGCGTTGCCCGGCAGCGCGCTGATCGAGCGCATGGTGAGGCTAGCCCCAGCCTCGACGACGACGTTCTCGAAGAAGCTGCGCCCCGGCGTGATCCCTGGGTCGTCGACGATGACTCGGTGGGCGCTAGTGATGCGGACGAGGGTGCCGGCCGGTCGGAAGACGCCCGAAATGCGCGACCGGAACCCAGATAGCTGAAGCTCGCCCCCGGTGAAGCGCCCGGCGTGATCGCCGCTGAGTGTGAGCGGGGCTGCCGTCACGATGCCGCCTGTCAGCCTGAGGCCGGTGTTGCCGCCGCTGTTCCGCGTCTCGAGAGTCGAGACTACGTCGAGGATACCCCCGCTCACTGTTACACGACCGCCGCTGCTGTTGTCGTTGACGTCGAGGTTGAGGGCGGTGACGGTGCACGGTTCGGTGCCGTCCACGAGGGGGTAGACGACTGCGCCGCCGCGCACGAAGGCGTTGGTCGAGGCTGTCGGGACGCCGGCATCCCAGTTGGCAGCGTCGCACCAAGCGGCGGTGCCGGCGGCACCGGTCCAGGTGGTCTGGGCGTAGGCTACCGAAGTGCCCAGCAGGAAGAACGTGAGTAGGATCGCAGAGAAACGCATAGCGTGAAGGGGTCAGATCGTAGGGATCGGGAAGGACTCCTAAGTACCGCCTGCAACGCGCCCTGCCGCAATCCCCGGTTCAGGGTATTTGCCCGGCTGCCTGCGCCTCCGGCTCGGCTCTGGGCCCCCGTCGCCGCTCGCAGCCTGCGACCATACAGGAGGATGGCAGGAAGATTGAAGGGTGCCGGAGCGCCCGGCGTCGCCGCTCACTCTACCTCTTGCTTTGCTTCCTTTCCGCCTCGGCCAACCGGCTCGCACGGCGCAGTCTGCAACTGCGCTGGGCGTCCTGGTGGTGGTCCTCTCGGCCACAGCACTGGCCGATCCCTCCGGTTCCGGCTCGGTGGCCGAGGCGTGGGCTGGGCCGTGGGAGGTCACTCAGGCAGCGGACGTGCCGGCGGTGCGAGCGGAGAGCGGGTGGGTTCGGGCACTTATCTACACCCTCTACGGCGTCATCTTCCTCATTCTCCTCTACACGCTCCGCCACTACGCCTTCACCTTCAACCGGATGTTCGGGCGGCAGCGTCATCCCTACGCCGCGCTCGACACACTCGCCTGGCCGGCCGTGACGGTGCTCATTCCCGCTCACAACGAGGAGGCCGTGATCGCCGACAGCATCGGCAACCTGCTCAAGGTGGACTACCCCGCCGACCGGATCACAGTCATCCCGGTCAACGACCGCTCGCAGGACCGGACGCGCGCCGTGATCGACGCATGCGTGGCCGAGCACCCGGGGCGGATCAGGCCCTTCCACCGGACCGGTGGGAAACCCGGTAAAGCGGCCGCGCTCAACGATGCCTACGGCCTCGTCGACACCGACATCGTGCTGATCTTCGACGCGGACTACCTCCCCGGCCGCGACCTCATCAAGACGCTCGTCGCACCGTTCTTCGACCCTGAGATCGGGGCGGTGATGGGCCGCGTCGTGCCGGTCAACACCGACGCCAACCTGATGACGCGGCTGCTGGACCTGGAGCGGACCGGCGGCTACCAGGTCGACCAGCAGGCGCGGATGAACCTCGGCCTCGTGCCGCAGTACGGCGGCACCTGCGGCGGCGTCCGCCGCAGCGTGGTCGACGCCGTCGGCGGCTGGCGCGACGACACGCTCACCGAGGACACCGACATCACCTGCAAGGTGCTCGCGGCCGGGTGGAAAGTGGCTTACGTCAACCGCGCCGAGTGCTACGAGGAGTCGCCCGAGACGTGGTCGGTGCGGACGAAGCAGATCCGGCGCTGGGCGCGCGGTCACACCGACGCGGCGATCCGCTACGCCGGGACCGTCCTCGGCAGCGCCCACCTGGGCCTGCGGGGCCGCCTGGATGGGTTGCTCCTGCTGGGCGTCTACGCGATGGGGCCGGTGCTGCTCCTCGGGTGGCTGCTGGCGGTGACGCTGTTCTATCTTGGCCTCCACCCGCTCAACGGTGTCATCGCCTTGCTGGCCGTCGCCTCGTACAACACGCTCGGCAACTTCGCCGCCTTCTTCGAGATTGCCTCCGGGGCGCGGCTCGACGGGGGGCGGCAGCGCATCCGGCTGCTTCCGCTCAACCTCCTCGGCTTCCTCGTCAGCCTCGTCGCCACCTCCCGCGCCGTCATCGAAGAGACCGTTGACCAGATCAGGCCCGGCAAGCGCCGGCTCGTGTGGGACAAGACCAAACGCTTCCGTTCGGACACGCCCGACCTCCCGGGCAGCGGATGACCGATGCTGTGGCTCGTCGTCATCGCGGTGCTGGTCTGGATCGCACTCCCCTTCGTGCCCGCCGTGCTGGAAGTGTACCGCCGCCGAGACGCGGCTCCGCTTGCGCTCTCGAACCGCTACCGGGAAGACCTCCGCTTGCGCGAGGACGTCGCCGAGGACGAAGTGACCGTGCCGGCTGGAGAGGCGGTCACCGGTACGGCGTCGGCGGGACGCGTGCTGCGGATCGGCGTCGGCTGCTCGTTCGAGCGGCTGTGCGCGCCGGCCGTCCGGTTCGGCGAGGCGGTAGCAGGCGGGGAGGCAGTCGCGGCGGCGCGTCTCCCCTTCGAGCCGCCGCCGCACGCGGACGAGGCCGCCGGCCGGTTCCTGGTGCGCGGCGACCTCACGGTGCCGGCGCGCACGCTCGTCGAGGCCGACCTCGTGGTCACGGGCGCGCTGCGGCTGGAAGCCGCCGCCGTGCTGCGAGGCAGCGCCAAGAGCCACGGGCCGATGAACCTCGGGCCCGAGGTAGAGGTGCAGGGCAGCCTGTTCAGCAAGCGCGACCTGTACGTCGGAGCCGGGAGCCGGATCGCGGGCGTGGCGGCGGCCGACGGGGACCTGGTGCTCGCCCAGGGCAGCGTCGTCGGCACGCCGGAGACCGGAACGACAGCGACCGGGCGTCGGGTGTACGCCTCGGCCGGATCGTGCGTCCACGGCACCGTCTGGGCGCTCGAAGCCGGACGTGTGACGGCGGCCCAGAGACGGCACGTTTAGTCGGAGGCCTATGCCCCGCGCGGTGCCCCGCTCGTTCCGTCTGGTAACCTCGCCGGTAGAAAGGTTGTGCCGCAGGGCACGCTAGGATGCAAAGAGGGCCTGGGAGGGCACAGGGTGCGACGCCTACGCCGGAGGCTCTACTTATTCCATCGAGCAGAAATTGTCATTCGTCGAAACAAGATTGCATTTCGTCGAAAAGACTGAATAGGGGTGGTTTATGGAACGTCCCGGCGGGTCGGCGGGGCACGGCGCGTGCACACGGAGCGCGAAACGCGGACCTCTACCAACACTCCCTTCCATGCCTGCCAACACCGTACTGCTCTGCATGGGCACTCGCCCAGAGATCATCAAGATGGCCCCCGTGTACCACGCGCTCAAGGCCAGCTCGCTTCGCCCCGTCGTGCTCCACACCGGTCAGCACAGCGACATGGCCTGGCCGCTCTACGACTTCTTCGAGATGACGCCCGACCTGGCGCTCGACCTGGCGCGGGAGCGCCCGACGCTCGGCCACCTCTCTGCCCGCCTGCTCGACACGCTCGACGAGGTCATGGTCGAGTCTGAGGCCGTTGCCATGCTGGTGCACGGCGACACGTCCTCGACGCTCGCCGCGGCCCTGGCGGCGTTCTACGCGGGCATCCCGGTCGGCCACGTCGAGGCCGGGCTGCGCTCGCACAACGGCCGCGACCCGTTCCCGGAGGAGAAGAACCGCGAGATCGTCGCGCGCCTCGCCCGGTGGCACTTCGCCCCGACCTCCCGCGCCGTCGGGAATCTGATGCGTGAAGGCTGCGTCCCGAAGCACGTCCACCTCGTCGGCAACACGATCGTCGACGCCGCGCAGCGCGGGCTGGAGGCGATCCTCGACGTTCCTGAGCAGCACGAGGACTCCGACGCGCTCTTCGACGACGACATGGCCGAGTGGGCCAGCCGGGGCCGCCTCGTGCTCGTGACGGCGCACCGGCGCGAGAACTGGGGCCGTCCGATCAGCGAGGTCGCCGCGGCCGTCGGCGCGCTCGCGGCGCGGCACCCGGGCATCCGGTTCCTGTGGCCGCTCCACCCGAACCCGGCCGTGCGCTCGGCCGTCGCCTTCGGCCTCCAGATGGGCGGCATGCAGACGGCCGACCGCATCCGGCTCAGCAAGCCGCTGTCGTACCCTCAGATGCTCTGGGCGCTGCGCAAGTCGTGGCTCGTCATGACGGACTCTGGCGGCATCCAGGAGGAGGCTGCCGCGCTCGACCGGCCGGTCCTCGTTCTGCGCAAGACCACCGAGCGGCCCGAACTGATCGAGGCCGGTGGCGGGGCGCTCGTCGGCACGGAGCGCTACGCCCTGGAAGCCTGGGTCAACGAACTCATCACCGACGAGGCGTTCTACGGCCGGATGCAGTGCCTCGAGAACCCGTACGGCGATGGCAAGACGGCACCGCGCATCGCCGCGATTCTGGAGCGCGACCTCGCCCGCCAGCCGATGGCCCCCAGCGGGATGCCCGGCGTCAGCGTCGTCGGCCCCCTGGACCAACGGCCGACCGAAGTCAGCGCGCCGGACGTGCCTTCGCTGCAGCCGATGCACACGGTCCCCACGGCGGCCTAGGCCGCGCGATGCGTGCCCGCTGTCTCATACCGTTTTTTGTTGCCTCCGCAGCGGCAGCGGCGTCTGCCCAGCCGGCGGTGCAGGTGGTCTCTGTGGAGGCGGCAACGGAGTACGAGTCCGTGTCGGGCGGTTTCGCCGACACGCGCGGCGTGAGCAGCCACACTATCCTGAGCGGAGGCGGCGGAACATGGCGGCTTCAGTGGAGCGCTCAGGAGCGTTTCGGGGAGGGGGGCGTGGTTTTTGGAGTGGACCACGCCCGCCTTCTCGGGCGCACATGGGTCGCCAGCGCCTCCGCCGGCTCGAGCACGGCCGGGGCGTACCACGCCCGGCTGCGCGCCAGCGCCGAACTCGGACGCAAGTGGGGCTCCCGCCAGCAGATCGTCACGACCCTCGGGATCGGCTACCACGACGCCCGCGACGTGAACCACGACGTCATCCTCCGCGCCGAGGCGGCCTACTACACCGGGCCGCTCGTGGTGCAGCTCGGCAACCGGTACACCATCAGCTCGCCGGGCGACGCGCGCGGGACCTACGTCCACGCCGCGCTCACCTACAGCCGGCCCGACGCGCGGAGTATCTCGGGCCGGATCGGCCTGGGGCGCGAAGCCTACCTGCGCGTCGAACCGCTCGCCGTCGAGGTGGCCTTTCGAAGTTGGGAGCTGGGCATGACATGGACCGAGCCGGTCCGCGGGCGCTGGCACCTCACTGCGCGCGCCACGCTCTACCACAACCCGTTCTACGACCGCGCCGGGCTCAGCCTCGGTGTGCTCCGGCGGTTCTGAGGATGCCGTTGCCCACTCGACACAGCCAGCGCACGCCGGGAAACCGCCCTGCCTACCGGGGCGGAGCGACGACGTTTCTGCACGAGCACCGCGCCTTCGCCCGCGTGCCCAACCCCGCCCGCCGTTTCGCAGAGGCTGTGCTGCTCACCCTCGTCACGACCGGCGCGTGGGTCGCCGGTCTCCCGTGGCTCGGGCGCGCGTGGGGACACGGGCTGGCAACCATCGGCGGAGGCAACCGTGTCGTGATGACGATCTACGAAGGGTGGGGGGGCTTGGCCGTCGGCGTGCCGCACCTGGTGCTGGAGACCGGGCCTCCCGGCGTGTGGTTGTGGGCGGTGACGGCGCTCGTGACGGCGCTGCTGTTCGCGCTCTCCTTCCTCATCCCGGACCGGATGACGCCGGGCATCTACGCGCTGCGCGCACTTCTGCTGATCCAAACGAGCGCCCTCGTCGCCTTCGCCCTCCGCACCGAACCCTTTCCCTACACCCTGGCCGACTACCTCCAGACGATGACGGCGACAGGCCTCGTGATCGCCACCGTGACGCCGGTCGTGCTCGGCTTCATCTGGCATGTGCAGGACGTGGCCTGGCCGAAAAAGCTCGCCCTCGCAGTGATTATGCAGGCCTACATCGCTGTCCTCATACCGCTTCAGTACGTACTGCACGGCCTCGTCCTTGAACAGGTAACGATGCTGTTCATGCCGCTTCTCTATATCCTCTTCGGCATTCCGGTCCACGTCCTCACCCTCGTCGCGCTCTACGCGTGGGGGATGAGTTGGGACGGAGAACTCGTCGCCCTCGGCGTCCCCGCCGAAGCACCTTCGGCCTCGGCGCTGCCTGCCTGACCTCTCAACCTACTCAGTTGCACTCACCATGACGGCTCTTTACGCACGGCTACGTTTCGCGCACGCAGCGCTTGCGGCGCTCCTCGTCCTCTCGGCGCACCCGCTCGCCGCGCAGACGCCCATCGAGGCCATCACGACGGTCTCCCAGGCGTTCGCGCCAGAGAGCTACACGGTGGGCGGCAAGACCGTCAACCACGGCGCGCCGGTGGCCGAAGACTTCATCCTCGACACGTTCGAGATCGGCGGGACGACCTACGCGTTCGACGCCGAGGCCGACGCCGTCGTCGTGCGCCGGTACGATCCAGCCTCGGGCGGGCCGACTGGGACGCCGTTCGGCGAGAAGCAAACGGTGTGGTACTTCGGGACCTACGACGGCTCGGTGGCGGACGTCGCGGCCAGCCGCGTCTACGATGAGGCGGGCGCGCTCGGGAGCCGTGTCATCAACCGGGGCTCGAACAACACCTTCGACAACGCGCGCGGAGCCTCGATCAGCAGCAACGTCGAGCGCGTCGACTTCCTCTTCGCTACCGGCCTGTCGACGAGCAGCGCGGCGCTCGCCGGGGCCGGCTTCCCCGTCTTCGAGCGGAGCGGGGGCAATGCGTTCGGAATCGCCGCCATCACCGCGCTCGACCGCAGCGGCGCCCCGGACGGCTACGGGCCCCTCGTCCTCGTCACGAACAATAACACGGCTGTTAGCCCGGCCTTCTCGCCGGTGTCGTTCGAGCAGGAGGACGGGGAGACCGCGCTCGAACCGACGGGCCAGAGTGGCGCGCAGGACGTCAAGGGCGTCTTCGTCAGCCTCGCGGACCTCGGCGTCGCTGCCGGGCAGACGATCTACGGCTACTCCCTGTTCGGCGAGGATACCCCGCCCTCGGCCGACCTCGTAGACTACGCCTCGTTCCCCAAGACTGAGGACGGCGGGGCCGACCTCGTCGGCGGCGGGCAGTTCTTCGTCGCCACGAACATCGTCTTTGCCCCCGACTGCTTCACCGTCGCCGACGAGGGCGGGAGCGAGGACCAACTCGTCGGGATCGACCGGGCGACGGGCGCGTCGTCGGTGATCGGGTCGGGGACAGGGGGGCAGGACATCGAGGGAATCGCGATGCAGCCCGGCGGCATGCTCTACGCCGCCGACGGCGACCGCCTCGGCGTGATCGACCGGACGACGGGGACCTTCGTGCTCGTCAACCCCGGAGCTCCGACCTTCGGCAGCGGCGACGGCGCAGCGGGTACGATCACCTTCGACGAGGTCGATGGGCTGGCCTTCGATCCGTTCACGGGCCGCCTCCTCGGCGTGCACCGCCGGGATGGGTCGCAGGAGGACCTGCTCCTCGAGATCGACCCGGCCACCGGCAAGGTGGTCGCTGACGCGTTTGGTGCCGGCGCGGACTACGTCGCGGTCGGCACGCGCTCGGCCTCACCCCGACGCAACGACATCGACGACCTCGCCGTCAGCCCGCTCGACGGCCGGATTTTCGGCGTCGCCAACGGCGGCGGGGCGGACCGCCTCGTCGAGATCGACCCGGCGACCGGCGCGGTGACCGACCTCGGCGCACTCGGCGTGCGCGACATGGAAGGTCTCAGCTTTGACGCTACCGGCACGCTCTACGGCACGACCGGCAGCACTGGCAGCGACCGGAACGCCTTCTTCACCATCGATCCTGCGACCGGCTCGGCCAGCCGCGTCGCCGGCCTGAGCGGCGGGACGGACTTTGAGGCCGTCGCCTGCCTCACCGACGGCGTCAACACCGTCTCCGGCACCACCTTTTTCGACCCCAACGCGAACGGGGTGTATGACGACGGAGACACGGCGGTCTCCGGCCTGCCGGTCGTGCTATGGCGCGACGTGGACGGCAGCGGGACGGCCGACGCCACCACCGACGTCCGCCTCGCCACGACGACCACGGCTGCGGACGGGAGCTACGGCTTCACCGTCGCGGCCGAGGGCGCGTTCGTGGTCGCGTACAGCCTCGGGCAGCGTGGCTCCGAGGCGATGACGACCGTCACGAGCTACCCTGTCTTGTTCGCTGGCTTCGGCAACGCGAGCGTCAGCAACGACTTCGGGACGACCACCTCGACCGACCTCGCGCTCTCGATGACGGTTGACGAGCCGAGCCCAAGCCGGGGCGATGCCGTCACGTTCACGCTAGTTCTCACGAACGAAGGCCTCGTCGATGCCACGGGCATCCAGGTCTCGCACCCCGTCCTCGCCCGCGCCGATACGGTCGAGATCGTCTCCGCGGTACCGGAAACGGGGACCTACAGCGGCACGCTCTGGGAGGTCCCGATGTTGCCTCCGGGCGCGTCGATCAAGCTCGCCGTCACCGTCCGGCTGCTCGTCGACCAAGTCGCGTTCACCGGGCTCGCCGAAGTCGCGGCGGTCGACCAGGTCGACGCGGACTCGACGCCGTACAACGGAGCCACGGCCGAGGACGACTACGCCTCGGCGACGGCCACGACCGGCGGGTCGTCCTCCGGCGGCGAGGGCGGGTTGGAGTCCAACGGCACGATGGCGCAGACGCTGGCGAACGTGCTCTACGGCCGCCGCGTGAGCGACGCCGCGACGCTGGAGCGGGGCGAGTCGCTCGCCCCGCCGCGCCTCGCGCCCGCCGGCACGGCCCAGCGCTCCACCGACCTCCAGTCGATCTTCCCCGCTGAGGGGCCGGCCGGGAGCATCCCCTTCGAGGTCTCGCCGGGCGACCTACTCCCCGTCACGAACGCCCGCGCTGTGCTCGCGGCGGACTACCACCGTGCGGCCGACAACCGCCGCACCGCTGTGCTCTTCGCGACGACTACGGCCCCCGGTGAGATTTACGAGCACACGAAGGTCGTCTGCGACCGCCTGCGCGGGGCGGTCCTCGAAGGCATCGAGCACGTCGACATCCTCGGGCACCCCTTCGTGCTGGCGCAGCTCCGCTACCCGAACGGCTCGGTGGACTACGCCGTCAGCTTCGTAGCCTACCCCACCGGCGCGGGCTACACCGTGGACAGCCGGTTCCTCCTGACGGACTACGCGCCCGAGGGCACGGGCGAGGACGTCGTCAACGTCCAGGCGTGGAGCGTCTCGCGGGACTACACCGTGGACCTCGTCGAGCGCGTCCTCAGCGGGCTCGGCGGCGCGGTCGTCTACCGCAACACCGAGGCGAACGCCCCGACGCTGCCGAGCGTGTTCGTGCGCCGGGCGGAGTACGCCAACGGCCGCCTGGACATCGAACTCAACAACGGAGCGGCGGCGGAGCACGTCCGGCTCGTCGGCGGGACCCTCGCCCGGGTCGAGGGCGGCGAGCGGACCGGCTTCGAGGAGAGGATCGAGCTAGCAGAGAGCGACGGGAGCGTCGTGACGGCTACGTTCGAAACCGGCCCGGTCTTCGACGTGGCGTTCTTCGTCGAGGCCGACGCAGCCGGGGCCGACTTGCTCTACCTCGCCGACGGCGCGTGGGGCTGGGCGGCCGACCCCGCCGGAGCGACAGTCGAGACGTTCGAGGTGCGGCCCGACACGCGCGGCACGGCCGGTGCCGTCGTGCGCCGCGTCGAGCGGCCGGCCCGCCTGGCGGGTACCGTCGAGACCTGGGCGACGCTCTTCCGCTACCTCCGGCCCGGCGGCGGCCCCGTCGACCTGTCCGACTACGAGTGGGTTGAGTTCACGGCCTCGGGCCAGGGCGACGTGCGGATGCTACTCGAAAAGGCAAGCATTCGGACCTCCGACCACTTCAGCAGCAGCTTCTCGCTGACAGCGGGGCAGCGCCGCATCCGCATTCCGTTCGCCGACCTCCGCCGGACGGGCGGCAGCGACGGGTTCGCGGGCGAGGACGCGGTCGTGCTGTCGTTCTTCGTTTGGGGCAACGGGAGCACCGAGGCTCCGTTCGCGCTCGACGTCTCGGACGTCGTTTTCGGCAAGGGGAGTGCGGGCGACGGGCTGCTGCCGGCGGAGCCCAGCCTGGCGTCGGCCTACCCCAACCCCTTCGCGGAGACCGTGACCCTGGCCTTCGAACTGCCCGAGGCGCAGCAGGCGCGGCTCACGGTGTATGACATGCTCGGGCGGCGCGTGGCGGTGCTGGCCTCCGGCGAGCACGAGGCCGGGTACCACGCCGTGCGGTTCGACGGGCGGCACCTCAGCGCCGGCGTGTATGTCTACCGCTTGGTACTTCCCGGCCACGTCTTCTCCCAGCGAATGACGCTGGTGCGTTAAGCCGACCCCCGATAGCGCTGATACCTGCCATGCATACCTGGCCCGGACCCATAAGCCTAAGTCTGTCGTAGGACCGGACATCGCACGCTTGGCCGCCTCTCCTGCATCAGCGCAGCCTCAGACTCCCTGCATGCCGTACCGCCCGCCGCCCGCCGCCGCGTCGCCTCAGGTCCGCCTTGACGACCCTGCCTTCCTGCTGGAGTTGGCGCTCGCCGCCAACAAAACGCTCGACCCGTCCGCTGAATGCAGAGTGTTTATCGACACGCTCCGCGAGCGGGCCGGGGTCGACGGTGGCCTGTGGTTCCGGGCGGTGGGCGTGTTTCAGCCGGTGTGCGGGTCGGGAGCTTTCGGCTCGGCACCGCAGCTAAGCCCCGACCACCCGCTCGCCCGAGCGACCGAGCGCGGCGAGGTATTCCTCGCGCCCCTGCCCGACGCACGCTTCGAGGGCCTGGCGGACGCGGCAAGCGGCGTCGCGGCGGCGTGCAGGGTGGGTCAGGACGGCCTGATGGCGCTTCACGCGTCGGAGGGCATTTCCCTCGGCGCGGAGGAGGTCGAGGCGCTGCGGCCCGTGATGGAGCAGCTTGCGGCGACGCACCACATGATGCAGGCGGTCTCGCGCGACAGCCGTGAGCAGAAAGAACTGGAGGCCCAACTGCGCGAAGCGAAGAGCCGGGCAGACTCGTCCGTGCAGGCCAAAGAGCGGTTCCTGGCCACGATGAGCCACGAAATCCGCACGCCGCTCAACGCGGTGCTCGGTCTCTCGCACCTCCTCGGCGAGACCGCGCTGGCCGAGGAGCAGACCGAATATGTCCAGGGCATCGCCGCCGCCGCCGACGCCCTGCTGAGCCTGGTGAACGACGTCCTCGACTTTGCCCGCCTCGGAGCCGAAAAGCTCACCTTCGAGGCGATCCCATTCCAGCCGGCCGACCTGCTCCACGACCTCGTGCTCGTGCTCCGGCCCCGCGCCGAGGCTAAAGGCATCGAACTCCACCTTGCTCTCGACCCGGCCGTGCCCGACGAACTCATCGGGGACCCGCACCGCCTGCGCCAGATCCTCATCAACCTCGTCTCGAACGCCGTGAAGTTCACGCACGAGGGCGGCGTCACCGTGCATGTGATGCCAGTGGCGGGCGGCACCGACGGCAGCATCGTGCTCCAGTTCGAGGTGGTTGACACGGGCATCGGGATATCGCCGGACCAGCACGAACGCATCTTCGAGTCGTTCACCCAGGCCCGCAGCGACGATGCTCGCAACGAGGGCGGAAGTGGCCTGGGCCTCGCGATTGTGAAGGAGCTGGTCGAAGGGCAACAGGGGACGGTCTCGGTGGCGAGCGAGGAGGGAAGCGGTTCGCGGTTCGCCGTCTCGCTGCCCTTTGCCCCGAGCGCGGCCCGCGCGCCGGAGCCAAAGCCGGAAGGCTACGCCGACCTGCGCGGCCTGCACGTTCTCCTGGCCGAAGACATCGCCGCGAACCAGTTTGTCGCCACGCGGATGCTGGAGCGCTGGGGCGTCGCCGTCACGGTCGTCGAGAACGGGCGGGAGGCTATCGAGCAGGTGGTGTCGTACCCTGAGAAGTTCGACTTGGTGCTGATGGACCTCCAGATGCCGGAGATGGACGGCATTACCGCTACGCGCACCATCCGCGACACGCTGGGTCTACCGCGCGAGCGCCTGCCTATCCTGGCGCTGACGGCCTCGGTGCTGGCCCAGCAGCGAGACGAGGTGCTCGCCGCCGGCTTCGACGAGTTCATCCTCAAGCCGTTTGACCCGGTTTATCTGAGCCACCGCATCGCGTTTCTGACCGGACGCATCGAGGAGGCCGACCGCCAGCCCGTCAACCGGGCGGCGCTGGAGCGGTACGCGCTTGGCGACCCCTCGTTTGTCAGAGAACTGATGGCCTTGTTCTACCGAGAAGTCCCCAGCAAGGTTGGGATGCTCGCCGAGGCCGCCGAGGCGGGAGCATGGGAAGAGGTGTGGACCCTCGCCCACCAAGCGAAATCGCAGGCAGCTTACGTCGGAGCCGAGCGCCTGGCCGCGTCGCTGGCCGAAGTGGAGCGTCGCGCGCGCGGCGCTCGTCCCGAGGATGCCGTGCCGGAGGCGAGGCGAGCCGCTGCGCTGTGCCAAGCCGTCGAGAATGACCTCAAAAAGCTATCTCAGCAGGAAGCGACAGAGCACGCGTAGTAGCTCCTGCCGGCGCGTTGCATAATCTGCTGGGTACGGCGTAGCATATTCATAGGCATCTTACGTTTGGCCGTTGGTCTTTCCGTATTAGTAACTTATGGGTCCACTACTGAGCCCCTCCATCTCCATGCGATGCCTGATCGTGGACGACGACGCGCTCGCGCGCACCGTCCTCGAACGCTACGTGTCACGCTACGACACCCTGGACCTCGTCGGGTCCTGTGACAGCGCACTCGACGCTGCCGACCTGATCACCCGAGCACGCGAAGCCGCACGCCCCGTGGACCTCGCGTTCTTCGACGTCGAGATGCCCGAGCTAAACGGCCTGGAGCTTGCCCGGTCGCTCGGGGAGGACGTGCAGGTCGTGATCGTCAGCGGCAAGGAGGAGTACGCGCGGGACGCCTTCGACCTCGCCGTGGCGGACTATATCGTGAAGCCCGTAGACTACGCGCGCTTCGTCCGCTCGGTGGAGCGCGCCCGGCTGCTGGCCGCAGCCAGGCAGGAAGGAAGGACAGCGTCCGAGACACCACAAGACGCACTGCCCGACGGTCACGTCTTCGTGCGGAGCGAGGGGCGCTTCGTACGCGTGAACCTCCAGGAGGTGGCCTGGATAGAGGCGCAGAAAGACTACGTCGTGCTCCACGGACCCGAGCAGCCGGTCACGGTCCACACCACGATGAAGGCCCTGGCCGAACGCTTGCCCGACACCTTCGCTCGGATCCACCGCTCGACGATTGTCCGCCTGGACCAGATCGAGGACGCCTCGGAGTCGGCGGTCGTGGTGGGCGGGACCGAACTGTCGGTCAGCAGCACCTACCGGCAGGACCTGATGAGCCGCCTGCGCACGCTGTAGCGGACCCCGCATGCGGGGGCAGACGCGGCGTCCTACCGGCCTTCCTCGCGCAGTTGCTCGAGTTGGTCCTGGAACCTGGCGTCTTCCCGCCCGGCCTGGATCAGGACGGTGGCTAGCACCGACAGGGTGATGAGGACGACGACGAAGCCAACCACGAAGAGGCGGGAGCGTCGCTGCCGGGAAGAGGGGGTGCGCATCGGTCAGGTGCCTCCGTGCTGGCCCCAGTGCTCCACGAGGGCGTTGACGTAGCTCAGGGTGGTGTTCAGGTTCTGGACGGTGTTCCACTCGAAGCGGCTGTGGAAGTCGTAGCCGCCCGTGAAGACGTTGGGCGTCGGGATGCCTATCTCGGAGAGGCGCGCCCCGTCGGTGCCGCCGCGCACGAGGTGCCAGCGGGGGGTGAGGCCCACCGCGCGAGCGGCCGCGTCGGCAAACGAGACGGTGCGCGGGTCTGTTTCTTCGATGTAGCGGAGCATGTTGCGGTAGGAGTCCCGAACCTCGACGCTGATATGGGCGCGGGGGTGCCGCTCCCCGAGTTCTTCGGCGAGGCTCCGCAGGAACGTCTTGCGCCGGGCGAGGCCGTCGTCCTCAAAGTCGCGCAGCAGGATGCGGACGCTGGCCCGGCCCGTCTCGCCCTGCGTGACGGCGTATGGGTAGAAATAGCCTTGCCGCTCCTCCGTCATGCTTGGCGTCTCGTTCGCAGGCAGGGCGGCGATGAACTCGGCGAGGACGCGGACCGCGTTCGCCATCACGCCCTTCGCATAGCCCGGGTGGACCGTCACCCCCTCGACCGTGACCGTGGCCTCGGCGGCGTTGAAGGTCTCGGAAGACAGCTCGCCGACCGGTCCTCCGTCGATCGTGTAGGCGACGTCCGCTCCGAAGCGCGCCCGGTCCAGGTGGTCCACACCGCGCCCGATTTCTTCATCCACGGTGAAGAGGAGGCGGACCTCAGGCCGAGGAGCTGTGCTGCCGGCGAGGTCTTCGGCGAGCTGCATCAGGACGGCGACGCCCGCCTTGTCGTCGGAGCCGAGGAGGGTCGTGCCGTCGCTCGTGATAAGGTCGTGGCCGAGGTGCGCGCGGAGCGCCGACTGCCGCGCCGGGTCGAGCGTGACCGACGGGTCGCCGGGAAGCGCGATGACCTCGCCCTGGTAGTTCCGGTGAAGGAGGGGGCGAACGCCGCCGCCTGGCTCGTCGGGCGAGGTGTCGACGTGGGCGACGAGGCCGAGGACCGGCACGGTGTGGCCCGGCGGCAGCGTAGAGGGCAGCGTGGCGTACACGTAGCCCGCCTCGTCGACGGTGGCCTCCACGCCCAAGCCGCGTAGTTCGCTGAGGAGCAGGCGGCTCAGCACAAGCTGCTTCTCCGTCGAGGGCACCGACGCGGAGTCCGGGTCCGACTGCGTATCGATCTGCACGTACCGGACGAACCGCCGCGCGACAGCGGGGAGGTCAGCGACTGTGTCGGCAGGAATCGGGGGCATCGGGCGGATGGGCGAATGGGCGGATGGGCGGATGGGCGGATGGGCGGATGGGCGGATGGGCGGATGGGCGGATGGGCGGATGGGCGAAGTAAAGCCGTTAAAACTACCGAGACCGTCGCGCTCCGCGCCAACCGTCCTCTGTCCCACCGTCCTCTGTCCACCGTCTCACCGTCCACCGTCTCACGGCTCCTCCTCCTCCAGGCGTCGCTCGCGGATCACCTGGTCGAGGGCACGAGTGTAGACCGGAGCGTAGAGGCCCGGGTGCTGGGCGTAGTAGTCGAGCGCCTGCCGGAAGGCTAGGGTGTCCAGGCCGAAGGGTGCGAGGGCGGCCGCGCGGAGGCTGTCCCGCGACTCACCCGTGTGGGCGGCGCGCGCGTCGGCGAGGTGGACCTCGACGAGCACGTCGACCATCAGGCTGTCCGAAAGGCTGGGGGCGGTCGGCTGCTCGGCTCCGCAGGCAGTGAGGAAGAGAGCGGAGGACAGAAGACAGAGGACAGAGGACGGACGGCATCGCTGCGGCGGGGCCAGCGACGCTTCCGCTCGTTCGCACGTCTGCTCTTCCATACCTAGCGCAGCTCGTCCGGCACGTCCACTTCCATCCGCAGGAGGCGGGCGGCGTAAGTCTTGCCCTGCGCGTCGAGCTTGAGCGAGACGGTGCCGCCGCCGCCGAGGGCCTCGTGCAGCAGGAAGTTCAGCGCGCCGAGGTTGGGGAGTTCGAAGCGCTCGACCTCGCCCTTGCACATCGGGCCGAAGTGAACCTTGACGCGCTCGGCGGTGACGGTCTCGCGTAGGAAATCGTAGTGCTTCGGGTTGCGGGCGATGAGGCCGACGTTGACCGCGTCGCCTTTGTCGCCGCTGCGGGCGTGGGCGATCTGGAGAAGGTTCGTTTTCAAGGACTCGGGGACGGTTTGTGCGGTGAGACGGTGGACAGCGAAGCGGTGTAGTCAGAGAGGTCAAACAAGGTACCGAGGCCGCTGTGCCCTATGCCAGCGCCCCTCACCGTCCGCTGTCCATTCCTCCCACTCTTCCCACTCCTGCCTCGCCTCGTCACCCCTCGTCCCCACTGTCGGCGAGGACCTCGACGCCCCCGCCGTCGGTGCGGAAGGTGTAAGCGATGGCTTCCATCTGGCGGAGGAACTCGCGCTTCTCGGCGGCCGAGTAGCGCGGGCCGAAGATCATCCCGTCGATGAGGTAGAACCGGCCCGTGTCCTCGTCGAAAAAGGCGTAGCTCACGAACGGCCCGCCCATGATGTCGCCGGTCAGCCGCCACGTCCCGCGCGTCTCGATCGCGAAGCGCCCGCCGAGGTCCACGGTGTCGGCCTCGACCGGCCGCCCGACCGGGTCTCGGTCTTCGATGGCGATGTAGCTGTCGGCGAAGGTGCCTCGGATGAACCGCTGGGTGAGGTCGTTGCGGAGGGCGCGGACCGCCTCGGGCGCGAGCCGCGTCAGGCGCGGGTCTTCCTCGTAGTAGACGAAGAAGTCGCGCCACGAGTCCTGCCCGGCGAAGCGGCGGTAGCGGACGAACGTCCCCCGCGTGCCCTGATCGTTGACGAACGTCGTGTCGACGGCGCGGACGTAGTCGTGCTGGATGCCGACGGCGAAGCCGTGCCGGTCGAGGAGGTCGGCCTCGATCTCGGTCTGCCGCGCTTTGTCGAACATGTCCTCGGTCGTGCGCGTGCGGGCGAGGCGGTTGAAGGCCGTGCGGAGGTCGTCGCCCCCGGCGCGGAGCTGCTGGACGAGGGCCGAGTCGGTGGGAGCCGTGGCGTAGGCGATGAGTTGGTCGCGCATCCAGAGGTCGGGCCGGGTGATGAGGCCCCGCCCGCCACGTTCGAGCGCCTGCACGCCCGCCGAGTCGAGCCGGGCGCGAATGAAGCGGGCGGTCTCGGAGGTGCCGGTGTAGGGGGCGGCGAAGATGACGCTGTGCTGGCGGCGCAGCCCGTCGAGCGAGAACTCGCTCAGGGACTCGTGGCGTAGCGTGAAGGCGGGGGTCGGCTGCGGGAACGTCCGCAGGCTGCGCCCGACCGTCGCGCGCAGCGCCTCGCCGACCGGCCCGTTCCACGTCGCCGAGTCGGTCACCACCATGATCTCGCCCTTCTTGCCGACGGCGGGGGGCTTGTACTCGGTGACGGTGCCGCATCCCGCCGTCACGAGAAGGGCGAACGCGGCTGCGAATCGGAGAAGAGATGTCATGCCGAAAGCGGAGTCGTTCCGTGTTTCAGTTCGCGGGCGAAGCGGCGGACGCGGGCGAGGCGCTCGGCGTCGGTGAGCGAGGCGTCGTCCCACAGCGCCTCGGCGAGCCGGATGAGGGCGGTGCCAACGATGAAGCCGTCGGTGTGCTCGCTGAGCGCGAGAGCGTCGGCGTGGGTCCGTATCCCGAACCCGACGAGCAGCGGATTGTTGTGGACGAGGCCCCGCACGCGGCGCAGATACGCAGAGATTCCACCGAGTCCGTCCAGGTCGCTCCCGGTCAGTCCAGCCACCGAGACCGCGTAGACGAACGCCGTCGCCTGCGCGTCGACCTGCCGGACGCGCTCGTCCGAGGTGTTCGGAGCGACGAGGAGCGTAAGGCCGAGTCCCGCCGCGCCCGCCTCGCGCTCGACCAGGCCGGCCTCTTCGGGCGGGAGGTCGGGGAGGATAAGGCCGTCTACGCCCGCCGCCGCCGCGTCGCGGCAGAAGGTGCCGACGCCGTAGCGGAGGACGGGGTTGACGTAGCCCATCATGAGCAGCGGCGTCTCACTCTCAGCCCGGAACCGCTCGGCGGTGCGAAACGCATCGGCCATCGTGACCCCATGCCGGAGCGCCCGCTCCGAGGCGTGCTGGATCGGCAGGCCCTCGGCGAGGGGGTCGGAGAACGGCATGCCGAGTTCGATGAAGTCGGCCCCGGCGGCGTCCGCAGCGCGGAGGATCGGGAGCGTCGCGTCGGGGTGCGGGAAGCCGTTCGTGAGGAAGAGGCCCATCGCCTTGTCGCCACGCTTCCGGCAGGCGGCGAGGGTCGTTCGGAGCCGGCCGGTCATGAGCGCGCCGGGCCGAGCACGTCGGCGACGGTGAAGGCGAGACCGGGGAGGGCTTCGACCGCGAGCGCTTCGCCGTGCGCGTGCCGCGTGACGGTGACGTAGCGGTCCACGTCCGGCCTCCGGCACACCTCGACCCACCCCTCCTCGGGCGCGACGATCCACACCTCGGGGATCCCGTACTCGGCGTACTTCGCCAGCTTCGGCCCCTGGTCGAACGCGAGCGTGCTCATCGACACCTCGACCGCGAGCAGCACGTCCAGCGGGTGCGGGTGGGCGCGGGCGTAGAAGTCCTCGCGCGGGCGCAGCAGCGCCACGTCCGGCTCCGGGTGCGTGTCGCCGAGTTGGATCGGGTCTTGGGTTCGGACGATGGCGCGCTCCCCTGCGAGGAGCGTCAGCAGGCGAGCGATACGGCTGACGGTGCTAGAATGGAAGCTGCTTGGTGGAGACATATGCAGAATGTGGCCTTCGAAGAGTTCGGTGCGCTCGTCCGGGCGCAGGACGCCGGCCTCGACCATCCGGTAGTAGTCCTCGACCGTGAAGTGCCACGCGCGGTCGGTGCCTGCCATCACCGGCACGCCGTCGTCGAGCCGGTAGCCGCCGTCGGGCAGGATGCCGGCCTGCCGCAATCGGTCGACCTCCTCCGCTGAGAAGCGCCGGAGGGTGTAGGGCAGGGTGTCGGTGAGGGCAGGCATCGGGGACCTCAGTCTCTCAGTCAAAAGTCCAGGTCTTACGCAGGAAGGCGCGCGGAGATCGTTGCCATGTCTTTGTCGCCGCGCCCGGAGACGTTGATGACGACGATCTGATTTTCGTCCATCTCGGCGCAGATCGCGGGCAGGGCGGCGACGGCGTGGGCGGTTTCGAGCGCGGGGATGATGCCCTCGGTCCGCGACAGCAGCCGGACCCCCTCCAGCGCCTCGGCATCGGTCACGGCGCGGTAGATCACGCGGCCCGTGTCCTTGAGGTGGCTGTGCTCCGGCCCGACGCCCGGGTAGTCCAACCCCGCCGAGACCGAGTGGGCGACCTCCACCTGCCCCGCGTCGTCCTGCAGGAGGTAGCTCATCGCCCCGTGCAGCACGCCCGGCGTGCCGAGCGAGAGCGTGGCCGCGTGGCGGCCGTCCAGGCCTTCGCCCGCCGCCTCGATGCCGTAGAGGTCGGTCTCGTCATCCAGAAACGGGTAGAAGATGCCCATCGCGTTCGAGCCGCCGCCGACGCACGCCACGACCGCGTCGGGCGTCTCGCGGCCCTCGACTTCGCGGAGTTGGCGCCGCGTCTCTTCCCCGATTACGCGGTGGAAGTCGCGCACCAGCATCGGGTACGGGTGCGGGCCGACGACCGAGCCGATGATATAGAACGTGTCGCCCGGGTGCGAGACCCAGTCGCGGATCGCCTCGTTGGTGGCGTCCTTCAGCGTGCGGCTCCCGCTCGTCGCCGGGCGCACCTCGGCCCCGAGCAGCCGCATCCGCTCCACGTTGAGGCGCTGCCGCTCGATGTCTTCGGCCCCCATGAACACGATGCAGTCGAGCCCGAACTTGGCGCAGACCGTCGCCGTGGCGACGCCGTGCTGGCCCGCCCCGGTCTCAGCGATGATCCGCCGCTTGCCCATCCGCCGGGCGAGGAGCACCTGCCCGATCGTGTTGTTGATCTTGTGCGCCCCGGTGTGGCAGAGGTCCTCGCGCTTGAGGTAAATCCTCGGCCCGCCACGCTGCCCACTGAGGCGTTCGGTCAGCCGGTCGGCGAAGGAGAGCGGCGTGGGCCGCCCGACGTAGTCGCGCAGCAGGCTGTCGACCTCGCGCTGGAACGCGGGGTCGTCTTTCGCCTCGGCGTAGGCCGTCTTCAGCTCCTCCAGAACCGGGACGAGGATTTCGGGAACGAACGCCCCGCCGTAGTCGCCGAAGCGGCCTCGCGCGTCGGGGGCGGTATAGGCCTGCGTCGCGGTCTCCATCAGTCCACCTCCACCGCGTCGCGGTATGCCTCGAAGAAGTCGTAGAGTTTGTCGAAGTCCTTGATGCCCGGCTCGGACTCGACCGACGAGGAGAGGTCGACGGCGTAGGGCTGCATCGTGTCGATGGCCTCCTGCACGTTCTCGGCGTTGATGCCGCCGGCGAGGAAGAGGGGAAACTCGGCGGCGAGGTCGCGGGCGAGGCGCCAGTTGAAGCTCTCGCCGGTGCCGCCCCAGAGGCTCGTCTTGTGGGTGTCGAGTAGGAAGAAGTCGGCCACACCCTGGTAGGGCAGCATCAGCGCTCGCAGCTGCTCACTCGACGCGTCGTGCTGCACCCGGAACGACTTGATGGTCGGCACCTCGACGGCAGCGACGACCTCCGGCGGCTCGTGCCCGTGGAGCTGCGCCAGCCCGAACCCGACCTCGGCGCAGCGGGCGTTGACCGCCTCCGCGTCCTCGTTCACGAACACGCCGACGGCCTCGATCCCGTCCAGCCAGTCGATGATCTCCTTCGCTACCTTCGGCGCGACGTAGCGCGGGCTGTCCTCGTACTGGATGAAGCCGAGGTAGTCAGCCCCAGCCCCGGCGCAGTAGCGGGCGTCGGCAAGCTGGGTGAGGCCGCAGATTTTGATTTTCGTTCGGGTCATACGGATTGAGTGGCAAGGAGGCGGGCGGTGTCGCGGCGGAGACCAGCGAGCGCCGCACCCGGGTCAGGAGCACGCATGAACGTCTCGCCGATAAGGACGGCGTCGATCCCGCGACGGCGAAGCAGCGCGAGGTCGGCGGCGGTCTTGAGGCCGCTCTCAGCGACGCGGGCGATGCGCTCCGGCACGCCGGCGAGGACGCGCGGGGCACGCTCGATGTCGACCTCGAACGTCCGCAGGTCGCGGTTGTTGACACCGAGAACCTGGACGCGGGCGAGGTCGAGGGCTTCTAGCTCGGCCTCGGCGTGCAGTTCCACGAGGCAGGCCAGGCCGAGGTCGGTGGCGGCGTCGTGGAGGTCGTGCAGCGCGGCCGGGTCGAGCGCGGCGGCGATCAGGAGCACGGCGTCGGCGCCGTAGGCGCGGGCCTCGACAAGCTGGTATTCGTCGACGACAAAGTCCTTCCGCAGAATCGGCAGGTCGGTGGCGGCGCGGACGGCGGCGAGGATGTCGAGCGATCCCTGGAAGTACAGCGGCTCGGTGAGGACCGAGAGCGCGGCGGCCCCGCCTCGCTCGTACTGCCCCGCGATCTCGACCGGGTCGAAGTCGGGCCTGATCACGCCCTGCGAGGGCGATGCCTTTTTGATCTCGGCGATGACGGCGAGGTCGTCCCGGCGCAGCGCCCCGGCGAAGGGCCGCGTCGGGGCCGAGAACGCAGGGCGCGCTTCGAGGTCGGCGACGGATGCCTCGGTCTTCCGACGGGCAACGAGGGCGCGGGTGTCGTCGAGGATACGGTCGAGGGTGTTCATTGAGTGATCGGGCGATTGAGTGACTGGCTGATTGGATGTTCAATCACCCCATCAGCCAGTCACTCAATCAGCAAATGAGTAAGAGGCTTCGACGAGCGCGTCGAGCTTGGCGAGGGCGGAGCCGGAATCGATGCTCGCGCGGGCGGCGTCGAGGCACGCGGCGAGGCCGTCGAACCGGCCGCTGGCGAGGAGCGCGTAGGCGGCGTTCAGCAGCACGATGTCGCGCGGCGGCCCGGCCTCGCCCCGCAAAATCGCGCGGACGATCTCGGCATTTTCCTCGGCCGTCCCGCCGTCCAACTCCGAGGCGCGGACGCGAGCCAGCCCGTAGTGCTCCGGCGTGACGACCTGCTGGAGCAGCGTCTGCGCGCCGAACGGGTCGAGCCGGCTGCCGGTCTGGTAGACGGTCGTCGGGCTGGAGGTGCTGAGTTCGTCGAGGCCGTCGTGGGCGTAGATGCAGACGACGTGCTCGCTCCCGAGGCGGACGAGGATTTCTGCCATCTGCTTGGCCGTCTCTTCGCTGAAGGCGCCGACGAGCTGGCGCTTGACGCCCGCCGGGTTGCAGAGCGGGCCGAGGATGTTGAAGAACGTCCGCACGCCGAGCGCCCGGCGGACCGGCATGACGTGCTTCAGCGCCGGATGAAAGAGCGGGGCGAAGAGGAACGCAATCCCGGCCTCGCGCAGGCATGCCTCGACGCCCTCGGCTCCGAGGGACGTGTCCACGCCGAGCGCGGCGAGCACGTCGGCCGACCCCGCGTTCGATGAGACCGCCCGGTTGCCGTGCTTGGCGACGATCACGCCCGCGCCGGCGGCGACGAACGACGCGGCGGTCGAGATGTTGAACGAGCCGGCGTGGTCGCCGCCCGTCCCGCACAGGTCGATGGCTCCGTCCGGCGCTTCGACCGGCACGGCATACTCACGCATGACTTTCGTGAAGCCGGTCAACTCGTCAAGCGTCTCGCCTCGGCTGCGGAGGCCGAGCAGAAGCGCGGCGATCTCCTCGGGCGTGGCCTCACCCCGGAGAAGAAGGCCCATCACGGCCTCGGCTTGGTCTTGGTCGAGCGTCTCGCTGTCGGCGATGATCTGGAGGTAGGAGCGCAAAATGGTGGGGGTCAGATGGTAGTTGAGATTGAGAGGCGTCGGAGCCAGCCCGCGATGAGCGCCGGCCCCTCGACGGTCAGCACGCTCTCCGGGTGAAACTGGATGCCTTCGATGGGGAATCTGCGGTGGCGGAGGCCCATGATGACCCCGTCCGAGGTCTCGGCCGAGACCTCCAGCACGTCCGGCAGCGTCTCGCGCTGGACCGCGAGCGAGTGGTACCGGGTGGCGACGAAGTCCTGCGGCACGTCTTCGAACAGCGTGCGCCCGTCGTGGCGAACCGTGCTCGTCTTCCCGTGCATCAGCGTCGGCGCGTGGACGACGCGCCCGCCGAAGACCTCGCCGATGGCCTGGTGCCCGAGGCAGACGCCGAGGATCGGAATGCGCTCCCCAAACGTGCGGAGGACGGCCTCGGAGATGCCCGCGTCGGCCGGACGCCCGGGGCCGGGCGAGAGCAGAATCCCGTCCGGCGCGAGCGCTTCTATCTCACCGAGCGAGATCGCATCGTTGCGTACGACGTCGACCGCGTCCGTGTGCCTCTGGACGAGGTGAACGAGGTTGTACGTAAACGAGTCGTAGTTGTCGATGACGAGGATCACGAGACAGAGGACAGAGGACAGAGGACAGAGGACAGAGGACAGAAAAAGCTGAGCAAATTACCGAGATTGTCGCGCTTCGTGCCGACCTCGTAGGGGGTAGCGCTGCTACGCCCTGGCCGAGGAACGCCTCGCGCGGCGCGGTCATCGGGCAGTCGAAACCAGCCCGGTTCGGGCGCGCACGACCGCCATCACCTCATCGACGCGGACGTTGGCGCGGGCGGCGCCGTCGCGGAGCACGTCGCGGACGTAGTCGGGCCGCTCGGCGAGGTCCTTGCGGCGCTCGCGGGCCTCGGCGAAGTAGTCCGTGACGAGGCCGAGCAGTTCTTTCTTGGCGTGACCGTAGCCGTAGCCCCCGGCGCGGTACGCGGCTGCGATCTCCTCGCGCTTGGCGTCGTCCGCGAAGAGCTTGATGAGGGCGAAGACGTTGTCGGCCTCCGGGTCCTTCGGCTCTTCCAGTGGCGTCGAATCGGTGACGATGCCCATGACGGTTTTCTTGAGCGGCTTGCCCGCTTCGAAGATGCCGATCGTGTTGTCGTACGACTTCGACATCTTGCGCCCGTCCACGCCGGGTACGACGGCGACATCGTCCAGGATCAGTGGCTCGGGGAGCGGGAAGAGCGGCTCGTCCTCGGGGCAGAACGCCTGGTTGAACCGGGCCGCCACGTCGCGGGTCATCTCGATGTGCTGCTTTTGATCCTTCCCGACCGGCACGAGCAGGCCTGCGCCTCTCTTGCGGTAGATCAGAATGTCGGCAGCTTGGAGGATCGGGTAGGTGAGCAGCCCAGCGTTGGCCGGAATGCCTTGCGCGACCTTGTCCTTGTACGACACGCCTTTTTCGAGGTGGCTGACCGGCGTGAGGCAGAGAAGAATCCACGCGAGTTCGGTCACGGCGGGCACGTCGCTCTGGAGAAAGAGCAGGGCCTCTTCGGGATCGAAGCCGAGCGCGAGGTAGTCGAGCGCCACGTCGAGGCTGTAGCGCTCCAGGGCCTCGGCGTCGCGGACCGTCGTGAGCGCGTGGTAGTTGACGATGAAGTAGAACGCCTCCTGCTGCGTATGCAGGCGGAGGTGCTGCCGGAGCGCGCCGAAGTAGTTGCCGATGTGGAGCGTCCCCGACGGCTGGATGCCGGAGACGACGGTCGCGGTGGGGTCGGTCGAGGTCATTGCTGGTTGGAAAAGAATGGCGAGAAGCTGCAAGGTAGCGAGGCCATAAAAAAGCCCGCTGCTCGGGTGAACAGCGGGCGGCAATTCGGTGGCTCGGAGGCTACGCGTCAGCGCACGAGCGGCCCACTGTCTGGGGGGAGGTCCACCAGAGCCGGCTAACGTGGGCAGTAGGGGCGGGTGTGTGCATCACGGCAGCAAGGATACGCCGATCTGGGCGGGGAAGCAACCGCCTCTTTTCGGGCGCGGCCTCGAATAACAAGCGAATCCGCTACCCAGTACGGCCTTCTTCTGCGACGAGGCGGACGCCGACGGCTTCGCGCGTGCGCGGCCTACGCCTTGTCCTCCACGTCCTCGACCTCAATCACCGGTTGCTCGTGCATGTCCGCACTCAGCGTGTCGGGGTCGAGGTCGGCCGGGACGCTGGTCTCCCGGTCCACCGGCACGTCCACCGCCGGCCGGCTCTGCGACGGGCGATCCGACGACGGGCGACGCATCCGGGTCACGAACGGATGGAGCACACCGACGCGGACCTCGCTGCTCTTGAGGTGGTTTTCCAGCACGGCCGTTGTCCGAAGCTGGTGGTGCGGCAGGTCGAGGGCTTCGCGGAGCGCGTCGCGGTACGCCCGCTCGAGGTCGTCGAGGCGGTGGACGATCTCTGCGTCGGTATCGCCGAGGTGGACGTCGGCGTTGAGGCGGACCCCGTTGGGCGGGACGCCGGCGAAGGAGAGGACGGTCTCCTTGAGCTTGAAGAGCTCCGTGCGCAGGCGGTTCATGCCCTCGTTCAGCGTCGCAGCGAGGTCGCGGTCGGCCAGGTGGCGGAGCGCCGCACTGTAGGCCAGGATGAGCTGGCCGTGCTGGTCGACGAGCGGGTTCAGCGCAGCGGCGGACTCGGCGCGGGTCATCGAGTAGCCCGCGCCGCCCCGGTTCAGGATGGGCTTGAGGACGTTGTACATGGTCAGCGTTCGGCTAGTAGGCTATCGGCTGCTGGCTTTCGGCTGTTGGCCTGGTGCGAAGAACGGCTAGCGGACTGCTGAAAGCCGAAAGCAGGGAGCAGCCTACGAATCAGACGTGATCTGGTCGATGATGGCCTCGAACTCGGCGAGCGGCTTGGCCCCGTTGAGGAACTCGCCGTTGACGAAGAAGCCCGGCGTGCCACTGACGCCCAGTTCCTGGGCGAGCTGCATCGATGCGTCGAGTGCGGCGACGGCCCCCTCGTTCGCGCTCTCGTCCGTGCCGTCGGCGCAGGCGAGCCACGCGTCGGCGTCGAGGTCGGCCCCGGCGATGTAGCGCTGGCTCTCGGCGAGGACGTTGCCCGTGTTGAGCGAGCGCTGGTTGGCGAAGTAGCCGTCGTGGAGCATCCAGAAGGCCTCGTCGTCCTGCTGCGCGGCGCAGAGCGCGGCGATCGACGCGGGGCGCGCCCACGGGTGGTTCGGGAGCGGGTACTGCATGTAGACGAACTTGACCTCGTCGCCCCGCTTCTCGATCAGCTCCTCCATCGTGGTCGCGGCGCGCGAGCAGTAGGGGCACTGGAAGTCCGAGAACTCGATGACCGTCACCGGCGCGTCGGGATTGCCGCGCACCGGAAGCCCGGCAATCGCTGCGTCGAGTTGGGCCGCCCGCGCTTCGTTCTCCTGCCGGGCCTCGGCCTCGCGCTCGGCGAGCGCCTCAGCAAGCGCGGCCTCGTCCCGGCTCACGTCCACCGGGTCGGCGGCGATGAGGTAGAGCTTCGTGTTGTCGTCGCTGATGAGGAAGCGCTGCGTCTGCTGCCCGTTGACGACGAACGAGCCCTCCATCAGCCCGTCCACGCCGCTCGGCGCGAAGTCGCCCATCTCGACCTGGTACTGGTCGAGCTGGGGAAACTCGAAGCGGAGGTTGGTCAGGACCTGGGACTTCCGGTCCTCGTCCGCTGTTGCGGACTGCCCGCAGGCTGGGCCGGTGAAGAGGACGAACGAGAGGAGAGGGAGCACAAGCAGGCGCTTCATGGGGTCGGGGTCGGTGGACGTGGAAAACGGGGCGGAGGCAGAACGTACGCCTGCCGCTCTGCATTGTTTAATCGGCAGGCCACCCGGACGCCACAAGGCCAAAGGTTACGGGCGCGGGCCAACGGCCTACTCGCCGAGGCCGAGCGCCGAGGCTAGGACCGCGTCGTGGCCGTAGACGTCGTCGTAGAACGCCAGCCCGCCCTCGCCCGCGTGGGCCGTGAAGTAGACGAGGTGGACGAGGAGGGGCTCGCGGAGCGCCACGTTCTGCGTGCTGCGCCGGGCGAAGGCCCCGTCTACGTCCGCGTCGCTCCAGCCCTGCTGGACGAGGAGGTGCGCGGCGAGGTCGCGGGGCTCGGCGGCGCGGATGCAGCCGTGCGAGTAGGCCCGCTTGGCACGCGCGAAGAGGCGCTTCTGGTTGGTGTCGTGGATGTAGATGTCGCGCTGGTTCGGGAAGGCAAACTTGACGGTCCCGAGCGGGTTGGCCGGGCCGGGCGACTGGATGAAGTAGTACTCGTGCGACCCGGCCTCGTCCCAGTTCACCGTCGCCGGGTCGACCCGGGCACCGCGGTGGTAGACGTTGTAGCCCCGGCTCGACAGGTACTCGCTGCCCCGGCTGCGGGCGCGCGGGAGCGTCTCGGCCCGGGCGATGGAGCCGGGCACGCCCCACGTCGGGTGGAAGATGACGGCCTCCATCGTGTCGGTGAGGACCGGCGTGTACCAGCTCGTCTTGCCGACGACCACGTCCATCGCCAGCGTCGTCTCTTCGTCGTCGACCACCTGGAGCCGGAACGCGGGGAGATTGACGAAGACGTGCCGCGTGCCGAGGCTGTCCGGGAGCCAGCGCCAGCGCTCCAGGTTCAGGATGAGCGCTTCGGCCCAGTCGTCGGAGGAGCGGTTGAGCGCGTGCCGGGTCGGCTGGTCGAGGGTGCCGCTCGCCTCCAGCCCGTGCCGCGCCTGGAAGCGGCGGACGACCTCGGAGAGCGCGTCGGTGTAGACGAGGCGCAGGCTGTCCGGGGCCTCGGGCACGGCCTCTCCGAAGAGCGCGAGGCGCTGCCGGACGAGCGGCACGCGCATGCTCTCGTGCCCGACCTCGAGCGTGCGTGCCGGGAGGATGATCGGGAGGTCGGTGCCGGCGGCAGCGCGGGTGCGGGCGAGGGCGTCGCGGAGCCGGTCGTAGGCCGCGTGCTGCGGGCGCAGGCCGTCCAGCGCTCCGCCCAGGTCGCCGGAAGCGAGCGCCGTTTCCAGCGTCGCGGCGAGGTCGCGCACGCGCCGGGCGGGGTACCATTTCTCGTAGATTGTTGTCGGGTCCACGCGCCCACGCAGCAGGTGCTCGCCGAGCCTCAGGAAGGCGTCGGTCAGCAGCAGGTCGCGGTCGGCCTGGACGTCCGGCGAAGCGTTGCCGGCCTCCTGCATCGCCTCGATCCGGCGGCGGTGGTAGGCGCCGGGGTCGAGGCCGTCTCCGGCGCTGGCCTCGATGAGCGGCAAGAGGTCGCCTGCGTGCTCGTCCCAGGCGACGGCGTAGTCGCGCCCGGCGTAGAACCGGAACAGGTCGGGGTGGACCGCGAGCGGCTCGCCGCCGACGAGGACCGTCGGGCGGTCGGCCGCTTCGAGGCGGGCGCGGAGCACGTCGGAGGCCGCCGACGGGTCGGGCGCGGCGGACAGCGCCGGGGCGAGCGCGAGCAGCAGGAGGGAGCAGGAGAGGGCACGCATAGGATCAGGCAAGAACGACAGGCGAACGAAGCAAAGGTAGGCAGCGCAGCAGCGTGAGGCTAGTTCTTCGGCAAGCTAAAACTCGCAACCTCTCCGACTTGGTCATCCCGAACCCCGATCTGGGATCTAGAGTGTGGTCACGAGATCCTGAACCGAGTCCAGGATGACAGCAAGGAAAGTCGTCGGGCAAAGCCCTAGTTCTGAGCGTCGGCGTCCAGCAAAAGGTCGCTGTACGACCCGGCGACGAGGTCAGCCTCCTCGACCCCAAAGGCATCGAGGAAGCGCTCGCACTGCGCGCGCAGGACGGCTTCCGTGGCGTGGTCGGTATCGGCAATCGCTTCGACTTCCACAAACGTGCCCAGCCTCTTCACCCGGTCTAGGTGGATTTTGACATTGCCGGCGAAGTAGATCTCCCGCGTCTTGTCCACGACGACGAGCACTCCGAGCGCCGCGGTGAGGGCCGCCTTGAGCGACGAGGCGTCGGGGCCGGTTGGGTAGAGCGTCACCTCGGAGCGCTTCGGGCCGGTATGGTCCGGGCGGTGGTAGTGGATGAGGTTGTGCTCGACGGTGCCCTCGCGCAGCTTCAGCCGCCCGTGTGGGACACGGAAGTAGGTGTCGATCTGCCGGTCTGTCCGGCCGACTGCGCCCAGGTCGCGGAGCACGGCGCGCGCCCGTTCGAGCGCGTCGCAGCGGGCCTTGAACTCGATGGTCAGGTGCTGCACTGGAGCGGGAGAAAGTAGAGGGGCCGGGAGTATAGGCGCTCCGCTGCTTGCCTCGCCACTCATGCCGCCCTCCCAGACGCGTCTCGACTTCGACCCTGCCCGCGACGGCTTTGCCTTCGCCAACAGTTTCCGCTGGACCGAGGCTGACCTCGACTTCCTCGACCGGATGGTCCGGCCGCTCAGCACGGCCGGGGCCGCGCTCCTCCCCGCCGCGGGCGCGGCGCTCACCGGGGGCACGCGCGGGTTCGCCGCGGGCGGCGCGCTCGGGCTGGGGCTCGGCCGGGCTGGACTCGGAACCGGGCTCGTGCGGGCGGCGGCACGGCAGTGGGCGTCGTTCGGGCTCTGCGGCGGGATGGCGCTCGCGGCGGCTGAGCGCTGGCCGCACCGGGGTGGGTTGCCGACGGCCGAGTTGAAGCAGGAGCACGTCCGGCCGCTCCTCTGGCGGCGGCAGGCGCGCACGCTCCGCGCCTCGGGCCCGGCGTTCGCGCGCCACTGGCTCGCCGCCCGCCTCGGCCGCCCCACGCCCTCCGCCGACCTCCGCCGCGAGTGGGACGGCATCCGCCGGCAGATCGACGCGGGCCGGCCCGTCGTGCTCGGCCTCGCAGGCGACGCGCCCGACCCGTTCAGCCAGCACCAAGTCCTCGCCTTCGGCTACGCCGGCGGCAGTGACCAGGACACGCTCTTCGTCTACGACCCCAACGCCCCCGGCAAGGAACGCACCATCGCGATTGCGCTGAGCGGAGCGGAGACCAGCCTCACCACCGACCTGCCCGTCGGCCCGACCGCCCGGGGCGGCTATCACGTCAGCACGCGCCCTGGCCGCCTCAGCATGGTGTTCCGCGTGCCGGTCGCCTAGCGGAGCGGGAGGGTGTAGGAGACGCGCACCGCGCGGGCCGAGCCGGGCCCGTCGAGCTGCACCCATTCCCATTTCGTGCGGTAGATGAACGAGCCGATAATGGCTCCCACTGTCCCGCCGATGATGACGCCGAAGAGGCCTTTTTGCAACGTCGCGCGAGTCTCGCCCTGCGCCGGAAAGTCCTCCTGGTCTTCGACGGCACCGATCAGGGCACCCGTGAGGCCGCCAAGCCCGAGCCCGATGCCCGCCCCCGTGACGGCGTACCCCTGCTTCTTGCGCCCGACCTCGACGCGCCGCACGAGCGAGCGTGCATAGGCCTGGTCCGTGAGGTACAGGGAGTCTGGGCCCAGTCCATTGAAGGTGCCCACCACGGTCGTGTTGTGGCGCAGCGCCCGGTCGCGCACGACGAGGCGGACGGTCTCGCCGCGCGTCGGCGGAAGCGCCTGAGCCACGGCCGCGTCAGCGGCGAGGACGGCGAGTAGGAGAAGCGCGCACCGCATCATCCGTTCGCCGCGAGGTCGTGGTCCTGGAAGTAGTAGAGGCAGAACTTCAGCTTTGTCGCCTTCATCGGCCCAAAACCCGGGAGTGCCCGGACGCGCTTCTCGACGGTCTTCAGGTCGGCTCCGTCGCTCCACAGGTTCGCGGCGTCGCCGTCGTAGTCGTCGGCGAGGATCTGGGCGACGGCCTGGGTCCCGTCGGCCATTTTGTTGACGAAGCGGTGGACGGCGGGCGACTCGGCGAAGACCGCCTTGAAGCCGTCGGGGTCGTGCGCGGCGACGCGGGCCATGTCGAGGTGTCCGAGGCGCTGCTTGAGCTTGAGCGGCCCGCAGAAGGCGGTCTCGGCGAGGACGCGCTGGTCGAAGAGCAGGCCGAGAAGGACGGCGTTGGCGTCGTCCCGCAGGAGCTGGTCCGCATCAGGGTCTTTAGTGGCCGTGCCCTCCTGCTGGAGCCGGTTCAGCATGCGGACGAGGCCGCCGTCGAGTGAGGAATAGTCTGCGGCTTCGCTCATCGGGTCAGAGGAGTGGGAGGAGTGAAAAGAAAAGCTGAGAAAGTTAACGGGACCACCGCGCTCCGCGCCAACGTCCCTTCTTCCCATTCCGCCCGTTCTCCCCATTCTCCCCGTTCCGCACCGAAGGTGCATCCCTCCATTCCTCCCACGCCATCTAATACGCGCCGAAGGCGATCATCTTTCACCAAGCCAACCCGCGAGGTCTTTGGCGAAGTAGGTCAGGATGAGGTCGGCCCCGGCGCGGCGGATGGCGGTCGTGGCTTCGAGGGCGGCCGTGCGGAGGTCGAGCCAGCCGCGCTCGGCGGCGGCGTGGAGCATGGCGTACTCGCCCGAGACGTGGTAGGCCGCGACCGGTACGTCGGCCTGCTGGCGGACGCGCCAGATCACGTCGAGGTAGGCGAGCGCGGGCTTGACCATCACCAGGTCGGCCCCCTCGCCCACGTCGAGCGCGACTTCGCGGAGGGCCTCGGCCGCGTTGGCCGGGTCCATCTGGTAGGTCTTCTTGTCGGTCGGCACGCCGTCGCGCTGGCGCGGGGCCGAGTCGAGGGCGGCGCGGAACGGGCCGTAGAACGACGAGGCGTACTTGGCCGCGTACGAGAGGATGACCGTCTCCGTGTAGCCCTCGTCGTCGAGCGCGGTGCGGATCGCCCCGACGCGCCCGTCCATCATGTCGCTCGGCGCGATCACGTCGGCCCCGGCCTGGGCCTGGACGACCGCCATGTCGGCCAGAACCCGCAGCGTCTCGTCGTTCGCAATCGCCCCGTCGCGGACGACCCCGTCGTGCCCGTCCGACGAGTACGGGTCGAGCGCCACGTCGGAGACCACGAGGAGGTCGGGGGCAGCCTGCTTGACGGCGGCGATGGCGCGCGGGAAGAGGCCCTGCTGGTTGAGCCCCTCACTCCCGGCCGGGTCCTTCTTGTCGTCGGAGATCGCGGGGAAGAGCGCGACAGCGGGGATGCCGAGGTCGTGGACCGACGCCGCCTCCTCGGCGAGGCGGTCGACGGAGAACCGGTACTGGCCGGGCATCGCGTCGATGGCCTCGCGCACGCCCTCGCCCTCGACCACGAAGAGCGGCATGACGAGGTCGTCGACCGAGAGGCGTGTCTCGCGCACCATCCGGCGGAGCGCCGCCGTCTGGCGCAGGCGGCGCGGCCGGTGGACGATGTCAGGTTTCAGGTTCGGGATGCGAGACTGCTCAGCCATCACGGAAAAGATCGTAGGGGCGTAGCGGCGCTACGCCCTGGTTGAGGATTGCTTCAGCGTTTCGAGAGTCGAGGCCCGGCGTGGCGGCAGCGGCCAGGACTGGTCGGCGTCGGCAGCGGCCGAGCGAGTGTTTGCGAGCAAGACAGGGGAGCTTTAGCCATCACGCCCCCGCCTTCTTTCGCCACGTCGTGCCCTGGGCCGAGTCCATCACCTCGACCCCGAGCGCGTCGAGTTCGTCGCGGATCGCGTCGGCGCGGGGCCAGTCTTTGGCGGCGCGGACCTCGGCTCGCTCGGCGAGGAGCGCTTCGACCTGCGCCGCGAGCGGGTCCTCATCTGCGAAATCATCAGTTGGATCTTCGGGGTAGACGATCCCCAGCAAAGCGTTGATGTCATCGAGAAACGACTTGGCGTGCTGCACCTGCGACCCGAAATGCTTATACCCTCGGGCGAAGGCTAAAATGCGACTAACGCCGGTCAAGCCAGCAGCCAGCGCTCTAGGTGTATTCAGGTTGTCCGCCATTGCTCCTAGAGCGTCGTTGTATGCTACATCAAGTTCTAGCTTGAGAGGTAGCGTTCCGCTTGGAGGTGGCTCTGTTGGATTCTCAGCTTCAGCATCAAGAGCCTTTTGGACTATCTCTGCTGCTTCTACGTAGCGCGCCCTGTTCTTCTGAGCATCCTGGAGGTTCTTCTCAGTGAAGTTGAACGGCTTGCGGTAGTGCCCTGAGATGAGCGCGTAGCGCACCGCGAGCGGGTCGAGGCCCCGCTCCCCGACGAGGTCGCGCACGGTGAAGAAGTTGCCGCTCGACTTCGACATCCGCTCGCCCTCGACCTGGAGGAACCGGGTGTGGAGCCAGACGCGGGCGAAGGGCTCGCCGCTGAGGCTCTCGGCCTGGGCGATCTCGCACTCGTGGTGCGGGAAGATGAGGTCCTCGCCGCCCGTGTGCACGTCGATGGCGTCGCCGAGGTAGTGCCGCGCCATGACCGAGCACTCGATGTGCCAGCCAGGAAAGCCTCGGCCTCCGGCCGCACCCTCGGCGAACGGGCTGTACCACTGCATGAGGTGGCCCGGGTCCTTCTTCCAGAGGGCGAAGTCGCGCGGGTCGCGCTTGGCGTCGTCGGTTACGACCTCGCGGGACTCGGCGGCGGCACCGGTGGCGAGGCTCTCGGCGTCGCGGTTGCCGGAGAGCTTGCCGTAGTCGGGGAAGCTCGGGACGTGGAAGTAGACCCCGTCGTCGGTCTCGTAGGCGTGCCCGGCGGCGACGAGCTGCTCGACGGCCTCGATCTGCTCGGTGACGTGCTCGGTGGCGCGGGGGCGGACGTCGGGCTCCAGGAGGTTCAGCGCCCGCCAGTCGTCGAGGAGGGCGTCGGTGTAGTGGCGGGCGAGGTCGAAGATGTTGGCGAAGCGCGCGCCCTCGCGCTCCAGCGCCTTCGCCATCTTGTCGGTGCCGTCGGCGTCGGCGAGGTCGTCGCCGGTGAGGTGGCCCACGTCGGTGACGTTCGAGACGTAGCGTGTTTTCCAGCCGAGGGCGCGGGCGGTGCGCAGCAGC
Source organism: Bacteroidota bacterium (assembly GCA_038746285.1). Classification (NCBI taxonomy): domain Bacteria; kingdom Pseudomonadati; phylum Bacteroidota; species Bacteroidota bacterium. The sequence continues at coordinate 15,489 of JBCDKT010000018.1, read as the reverse complement.
AGGTCCGTCGTCAGGAACGAGCGGAAGTTGCCGATGTGGGCGTACGAGTAAACTGTCGGGCCGCACCCGTAGACCCGGAGCAGCGGCGTCCCGTCGGCGTCCGCCTGCGCGGGCGTCACCTCTTCGGTTTCCCGCGTGAGGGTGTTGGTGAGGCGGAGGGTGGGCACGGGAGAGTGGGGAGAGTGGGGAGAGTGGGGAGAGTGGGGAGAGTGGGGAGAGTGGGGAGAGTGGGGAGAGTGGGGAGAGTGGGGAGAGTGGGGAGAGTCAAGAAAAGACACGAAAATTACGAAGGCCGTCGCGCTTCGCGCCAGCGCGTCCTGCCTCCCACTTCAGCCATTCCTCCCGTTCCTTCCATTCCTCCCACGCCGTAGTCTTTATCCTCTGTCCGCTGTCCCGACGTGCTGGCGGGCGGCCTGCTGCATCCGCTTCAGCATCGAGGCGAGGCCGCCCTGCCGGGCCGGCGTCAGGCTCTCGCTCAGCCCCGCCTCGCGGATGAACGACGGGTCGACGGCGACGACCGCCTCGGGCGTCTCGCCGTGGAGCCCGTTGACGAGCATCGCCACCATGCCCTCGGCGATCTGGCCTTCGGCGGCGGCGCGGTAGTGCATCACCCCGTCGTGGTGCCGGGCGTCGAGCCAGACGCGGGAGACGCAGCCGGGGACGAGGTAGGTGTCCACCTTGCCCTCGGCCGGGTAGTCGCCGAGGGCGTCGGCGTAGTCGAGCAGGAGGGTGTAGCGTAGCATCTTGTCGTCGAGCGAGCCGAGTTCGTCGACGAAGGTCTGGAGCTTGGGAGGCAGGGGCATACGGGCGAGGGAGGTGTAAGACGTAGTCTAGCGAAGAACACGCATCCGTGCGGTGCAGGTCCGGGGTGATGCGGTGAAGATGGGCCGAAACCTCCGCCGCGCGCTCGGCCTACAACGGGCCCCTTCTCCTTTCCCACATGGCTCGCTCCTCCGATACCGGCAACGGCTCGCCGCTGCTCTCGACGGACCCCCACGACACGGCCGAGGTCGCCGGGTTGGTCTATGTCACCGACCGCGAGCCGGGGCTGAGGCGCCGCCGCCGGGGCACGGGCTTCTCGTACCACGACCCCGACGGCGAGGCGATCTCAGACGCCGACCGCGACCGCGTCGAATCCCTCGTGATCCCGCCGGCGTGGAGCGACGTGTGGATCTGCGCCTGCCCGAGCGGCCACCTCCAGGCGACGGGGCGCGACGAGCAGGGCCGCAAGCAGTACCGCTACCACGCCCGCTGGGCCGAGGTCCGCAGCCGCGTCAAGTTCAACCGCATGATCCCGTTCGGCGGGGCGCTTCCGGCCGTCCGCCACCGCGCCGAGCACGACCTGGGCAAGCGCGACCTCGGCCGCGACAAGGTCCTCGCGCTTGCCGTTCGCCTCCTCGACCAGACCCTCATCCGCATCGGCAACCCCGAGTACGCTGAGGCCAATGCCTCCTACGGCCTGACCACGCTCCGCGACCGCCACGTCGACTTCGACGGGTCCGAGGTGCGGTTCTCGTTCGTCGGCAAGAGCGGCAAGGAGCAGGAGGTCGCGCTCCGCGACAAACGCCTCGCCCGGCTCGTCAAGGCATGCCGCGACATTCCGGGCTACACCCTCTTCCAGTACTATACCGACAGCGGCAAGGCCGCAATCGGCTCGGGCGATGTGAACGCGTGGCTGAAGGAGACGACGGGCGAGGACTTCACCGCGAAGGACTTTCGGACCTGGGGCGGGACGGTGCTCGCCGCCAAAGCGCTCCGCGCCCGGGGCGAGGCCGAGGACGAGGCGACGGCCGACCGGTACTGCGCCGACGTGGTCAAGGAGGTCGCTGAGGGGCTGGGCAACACGGTCGCCGTGAGCCGGAAGTACTACGTCCACCCCGACATCGCGGCGGCCTACTGCGACGGCATGCTCCTGCCTGCGATGAAGCGCCGGAACGCGGGCAACACCCCCGCCGGGCTGGAGCCGGAGGAGGCCGCCGTGCTCGCCGTGCTGCGCGACCGGCTCGGCGACTAGCGCAGGAGCAGCACCCGCGTGGCTTGCCGCTGCCCGCCGGCCTCCAGCACGACGAGGTACACCCCCGACGCCAGGCGCGACCCGTCGAGTGTGGCGCGGTGCGCGCCCGCCGCCAGCACGCCCTCGTGCAGCACCGCCACCTCGCGCCCGAGCACGTCGAGCACCGCCAGCCGGACCCGCCCTGCCTCGCCGAGTTCGAACGGCACCGTCGCCGACGACCGGAACGGGTTCGGGTAGGCCGCGCCGAGCGCGAAGGCCGCTGGCTGCGCTGGGACGTCGTCCTCGGCGTCGACGGGGAGGAGGCGCTCGTTGGCGTCGAAGCGGATCACGGTGCCGGCGGGCGGTGTGCTGCCGTCGCCCGCGAGGTCGGCAAGCTGTATTCCGTCGAGGCCGCCGAGCGGAGCGACGAAGCGATCGTTGCCGTCGCGGTAGCAGAAGTCGACGTAGTAGTTCTGGCTCCGGCAGGGCGAGGTGGCTCCCGTGAAGGGATCGGTGTAGATGTCTTCCTGCGTGTCGCCGTCGGCCTCGGGGTCGTAGGTCGCGCCCGGCCCGCCGAAGCCATTCGCGGCGGCCTCGAAGAGCGCATAACCGGTCTCCCGGTCCGGCATCATCCCAAGTACACGGTGCGTCACAGGAGGCTCTAGCTCCTCGCCGTCCACCACGACATCCTGGACGCCGGGGAACGTGTCGGCCCAGTCGGCGGAAAGCTCCGTGTCCCTAAGCGGCCGGACGATGGGGATCATGCGCACCGGGGTCTCGCCATTTTCCTTCGCCCCTGTGTTCCACAGCTCGAACGGCACGCTCACGATCAGGTCGTTGCCGGCAGGCGCTGCGCCAGCGTAGATCCCGAGGCAGGCCCCTGCCGAGGCGCAGGCGTCCATGAAACGCATCTCGAAGTTGTCGCCGTCGATGGTGTCACCGTTCTGGAGGAGGTCGAAGAGGTCGTTGTCGGAATTGGTGACGACGTAGTCGGCGCTCGCGTTGGGACTGAGCCAGACGGTGTTGCCGGGGTAGCCGGCGGCGCAGCCGGGATCGTCCGCGTCGGGACAGACCTCGGTGTTTGGGCTCGCCGTCTCGATGATGCCAACGCCACGGCCGAAGTCGTCGAAGAGGTAGCGGTAGAACTCGAACGAGCGCGTCTCGGAAAACGGGCTGATGCCGTCGGCGGCGTCTCCGGCGCGCACGCGCCAGACGTAGCCCGTCAAGGCGTTCAAGGAGAGCAGATTCAGCGGTACCGCGGCACCCGGCTCGGTCGTGAAGATCACCTCGCGCTCGGCGAAGTCAGGACTGCGGCTGAGCTCGACGCGGTAGTAGACGGCTCCGGCGACGGCGCCCCATGCGAGGCGAGGGCTCACGTCCACCACCGTCGCGCCGTCCTCCGGGCCGATGAGCCGAGGGGCCGCGAGCACGACGGGCGAGTCGGGGAGGACGGTATCGAAGAGCGAACCGTCGTTGTAGGCGGCCTGGACGAGGTCGGACGCAGTGCGCAGTTCGGTGACGGAGTCGAGCCGGTCCGTGCCCTGACCGAAGACGAGGGCGAGGTGGAAGTCTCTGGTTTCGCCCGGAGCGAGCGTGAAGGCGGGCGAGGCCGAGATAGAGCGGCGGTCGCCCCCAGTCGGACGGTCAATCCCGGAGTTTTCTTCGCTCCAAAACTGCTGCGTCACCGGATCGCCGGGATAGGCAAAGGTGGTAACAGGCCCGTCGGTCATATAGCCGGTGCCGTTTTCGGTGATCGGCGTGCCGTCGCGCCACAAACCACGCAGGCAGTTATAACTGCCAAATCCTGACAGCGGCGGGTCGAACGGACTGACGTTCCCGCACGAGCTAAAGACCTCGAGGCCGTCCAGGAAGTCTACGCCGAAGGCGGGCGGCTGCTCACCGTAGCCAAACGGGGGTTCGTCGAACGCATCAGCGTTGTAGACGAAACCGAGGCTGCGCGTTGTGTCCACCCCTGCGAAGTCGTCGCTTGCGTCGCCGAGGTCGGGGTCCTGCCAGAACCCGAAGCGAGCCTCTTCAAACGGCAGCGCGTTGCGGTTAACGAGCCGGTAACGGTAGAACGTCGCCCGGTCCAGCACGGCCTCCCGGCTCGCTACGGCGAACGCCGTCGCCTGCACCTCCAGCCCAATCGGCTCGGTCTGCGAGGACAGGTGGACGTTGCCCACGTCGTTCATCACCCAGAACGCTGTCTGGCTCCCGAAGACGACCGGCCGCTCGCCGGCCGCGAGGTCCACGATCTGCTCCCGGCTCGTCGGCACCACCGGGTTGCCGCCCGCGTCCACGGTCTCGGCTCCCAGGCCGACGGGCCATGCCGCGAGGTCATCCGTTGCCTCGCCGGTGGCCTCGTAGCGGGCGAGGTCTCCGGCGCTGACAAGCCAGATGCGGTCGAAGGCCGAGCAGTCATCGGGGTCGGGGAGCGTCGCTTCGTCGTCGAGCGGTCCGGGCCAGAACTCGAAGTCTTCGTAGCGCGCACCTGCCACGCGGAGGTCGCCGCCGACGAGGCCGCCCACCCAGATCCCGGCGGCGAAGACCGGAGACGCTGCTGCCTGGATCGGGACGATGTAGCCAGTGCCGTTGGTGGTCGAGCTGCCGAAGAAGAGACTACCCGTGTTGAAGAGCCTGGCGTAGACGCGGCTGACGTCGAGCGCTCGCTCTGCAGTGCCGAGGGCGCAGGTGCCCGGCACCTGAGCAAGGGCCGGGACGGCAAGGAGAAATGCCAGCGCGAGAACAAGGTGCCGGAGCATCGCGGTGTGGATTGAGCAGGAGAAAAAGCTATCGCATCCTGAGCACTTCTGCCGCCTGCCGCCGCCCGCCCGCCTCCAGTACCACGAGGTACACCCCCGACGCCAGGCGCGACCCGCTGAGCACGGCGCGGTGCGCGCCCGCCGCCAGCGCGCCCTCGTGCAGCACCGCCACCTCACGCCCGAGCACGTCCACGACCGAGAGCCGAGCGGGCCCCGCCTCGCCGAGTTCGAACGGCACCGTCGCTGAGGCGCTGAAGGGGTTCGGGTAGAGCGTGCCGAGTCGGCTCGCTGTGGGGCTCGTGGTATCGTCTTCGCTTGCTACCGGGAAGCGCGTGTCGAAGAGCGAGCCGTCGTCGTAGGCGTCTTGGACGCGGTCGCTCGCAGCGCGCAGTTCGGTGACCGAGTCGAGGTTGCTGGAGCCCTGCGCGAAGAGGAAGGCCACGTCGAAGGTGCGGGCCTCGCCGGGCTGGAGCGAGAACGCAGGAGCGGTCGGGATGAGGCGGTGGTTACCCGCAAGGTTGGCCTCGCCTGCGCAGTTGTTCGTGTTGCTCCAGCACGTCGCGGTCACGGGGTCGCCGGCAAAGGCCCAGACTGTCTCTGGACCACCGGTTTTGTACCCGTCGCCGAGGGCAGTCTGCGGCGTGCCGTCGTTCCACAGGCCGAGTTGCGCGTTGTAGATCTGCTCTTTGGTCCTGGGATCGTTCGTGGGAGAGAACCCACTGTTAATGGCGTAGCGCGTGGCGCTGAGGCCGTCGCCGAGGAAGTCAAACCCAGCAGCGGGCGGGACGCCGTAACGAGAATCGGTCTCGGACGCGTTATAGTAGTAGCCCAGCCCCCGCGTCGTGTCCACCCCCTCGTATTCATCGCTTGTATCGCCGAGATCGGTGTCGGCGAAGATGGAGAAGCGGGCGTCTTCGAGCGCGAGCGTGTTGCGGTTGACGAGTCGGACGCGGTAGAAGGTCGCCTGATTGAAGGCGTCGTCCGTGCTCGACACGGCGAACGCGGTGACCTGCATCTCCAGGCCGATGGGATCGGAGCCGGTGCGGACGTGCTCGTTGCCGACGTCGTTCATCACCCAGAACGCGGTCTGGCTCCCGTAGATGCGCGGCCGGTCGCCGCCGGCGAGGTCGTAGTTGCCCTCGATCCCGTCGCCGTCTACCACCTCGGCCCCGAGTTCGACCGGCCACTCGGCGAGGTCGGCTGTGGCGACGCCCGTGTCGTCGTAGGCGGCTACGTCGAGCGTGCTCACAACCCAGATGCGGTCGAAGGCCGAGCAGTCGTCGGGATCGGGGAGCGTGGCATCGTCGCCGAGCGGGCCGGGCCAGAACTCGAAGTCCACGAACGTCGCCGCCGCAACGCGCAAGTCGTCCTCGACCAGGCCGCCTACCCAGAGGTTGGCAGCGAAGATCGCTGTGGTGCCCGTCGACTCCTTCGGGACGACGTAAGCGTTTTGGACGAAGCCGTCCTCCGTCTCCCCGTAAAACAAGTTGCCGTTGGTCATCAGCGTCGCGCGCACGTCGCTGATGTCGAGGTCGGCAGAAGCGGTGCCGGGCGCGCAGTTCCCAGGTGTCTGGGCGAGGACGGGCGCGGAGAGGATGAGGAGGAGCGCGAGCGTAGCAAAGCGAGCCATGACGGAGCATGATATGTGGATGTGCTGTGGCCTAACCATAGGCACCGGACACACACAACCGCAACTAGCGACGGGTTTTTGCCCTAGCCCCCCGACGTCTGCTGCCGCACGATCTCCCAGACGAGGTGCCGAAGCTCGGGGACGATCAGCCGGTCGGCGGCGAGGGCGACGGCGTTCCGGGAGCCAGGGCAGCAGAACAGCAGCGTCGGTGCGTCGCCGTAGACCCCGGCCGCCGCCCGCGAGAGCATCGCCCCCGCGCCGATCTCCTCAAACGACAGCATCCGAAACAGCTCGCCGAAGCCGGGGATCGTCTTCTCGAACAACGCCTCGGCGACCTCGACCGTCGTGTCGCGCCGTGCAATTCCCGTCCCGCCCGTCGTGACGACGACCTCGACTTCGCCCCCCCACGCCGCTAGCTGCGCCCGGATCGCCCCGGCGTCGTCGGGGACAATGGCGTAGTGCGTAACCTCGTGCCCGGCATCGCCGAGCCGCTTGCGGAGGAGCGCGCCGCTCGCGTCGGTGTCGGGCGTGCGCGTGTCGGAGACCGTGAGGACGGCGCAGGTGACGGGCGTGTCTTTCGACTTCTGCTTGTGCTCGGCGTAGCTCACGGGTTGGGGAGAGGGGGTGTGGGAGAGAGGGAGGGTGGGAGAGAAGGCGATGCTGGGGATTCTGCGTCCTCTTCCCCTCTTCCCCGCATCCGCTCTTCCTCTCCCGTCTCGCCGAACCAGCGCGGCGGGTCGTGACCGTGCCCGCCCCAGGGGTTGCACCGGAGGATGCGCCACGCCGCGAGGATCGACCCGCGCACCGCCCCGTAGCGCCGCAGCGCGAGGATGGCGTACTGCGAGCACGTCGGCGTGAACCGGCAGCTCGACGGGAAGTGCGGCGAGATCGCAAGCTGGTAGAACCGCACGAGGCCGATGAGCGCCCGGCGCGGCAGTGCGCGGACACGGCGCAGGATGAACCGGAGAGCGCGTTTCATGGTAGGCGCGAACGGCGTTCGCCCGGCGGCGGTTGCACCGGCGGTGGTCACGCCGCGATCTGCTCCGCCTCGTCCACGTCCGCCGTCGCCGCCTTCGGAGCGACGACGTGGAGCAGCGCCGGGAGCAGGAAGAGGTCCGAAAGCACCGCGAGCGCGACCGTCGCCGAGACGAGGAGACCCATGTAGGTCGTGCTCTGAAAGACGCTCGTCGTGAGCACGATGAAGCCGCCGAAGAGGATGATCGAGGTCAGGATCACCGCCTTGCCGGTCCCGAGGATCGTCGAGCGGAGCGCCTCGCGGAACGGAGCGCCGGCCCCGAGTTCCTGCCGGAGCCGAGCCAGCATGTGGATCGTGTCGTCGATCGCGATCCCGAAGGCAATCGAGAAGATGACGGCCGTCGCGGGCTTGATCTCGATCCCGGTGACGCCCATCAGCCCGGCGATCACGACGAGCGGCGCAATGTTCGGGAGCAGCGAGATCAGCACCAGCTTGGCGTCGCGGAACAGCACTCCCATCAGGATCGAGATGAACACGAACGCGAGGCCGAGCGAGAGCAGGAGGCTCTCGACGAGGTAGTCGGCCAGCCCGGCGGCGAGGGCGATCGTCCCGGTCTTCGTCGCCTCCACGTTCGGCGGCAGCGTCTCGGCGAGGAAGGCGTCGAAGTCGCGCTGGAAGGTCTTGATCTGGGCAGAGCCGACGTCGTCCATCTGCGCGCTGATGCGGACCTCGCCGTAGTCGAAGTCCACGAGCCGGCGGAGGGCGTCCTCGTCGGTCAGTTCGAGGAGGAAGAAGTACTGCGCGGCGAGGTCGGCACTCCGGGGCAGGCGGTAGGCCGAGGCGGAGTCGGCGCGGAGGGCGCGGTTGAGCTGCTTGAGGAGGTCGGCCGGGGAGACGACCCGCTTGACCGGCGGCTGCGCGTCGAGCCAGCGCTCGACGGCCTCGACGGTCTGCAGCAGCGCGGGGTCCTTGAACGCGTCCGGCTCGTCGGCCGTCAGCACGACCTCGAAGCGGAACGGCGAGACGATGTTCTCCTCGAAGAACCGGATGTCCTGGTAGACCTGCGTGCGCGGGCCGAGGTCGTCGTTGATGTACGAGTTGACCCGGAGCTGCGACGCGCCGAGGAGGCTCAGGGCGCACACGACGGCGCTCGCCACGAGGATCGCCTTCGCCCGGCGCTCGGTGAAGCCGTCCACCCACGCCAGAAACCGGTTGAAACCGCCCAGGCTGAGGCGGGCGATCTGCTCCTTCGTCGGCGGCTTCGTCCAGAGCAGGACCGTCGTGATGAGCACCAGCGAGAGCGCGAACGTCAGCACGACCCCAATCGCGGTGAACGCGCCGAAGCGCTTCATCGGGACCACCTGGCTCGTGGCGAGCGTGCCGAAGCCGATGGCGGTCGTGACGCTCGTGAGCAGCGTTGCTGCGCCGAGGCGGTAGGCCATCTGCCGGATCGCCTCGCGCTTGTCCAGCCCGGCTCCGAGGCCGTCGTAGTATTTCGCCAGGAGGTGCAGTGAGTCGGCCACCGCGACCACCAGGATGAGTGCCGCGAGCGTGCTCGTCAGTACGTCGATCGACGAGCCGAAGAGCATCATCGCCGTGATCGTCCACAGCACCCCGAGCCAGACCACGATGAGCGGGAGCACGACGCCGCGCACGTTGCGGAACATCCAGATCAGGACGAGGATGATGACGAGCGACGCGAGGCCAATCGACCGGACGACCTCCGTCTGGAGGAGCGTCACGTAGGCGTTGCGGAGGTACGGGTAGCCCGACCACCGGAAGTCGTAGCGCTCGGCGAGCGGCGCGAGGGCGGCCTCGGCCTCGCCGATGATCGTGCCCCGCGTGGCGAACGAGTTCAGCGCCGGGTCGATGCGGATGAAAAGCGCCGTCGCCGTCCCGGCTTCGTTGACCACGTAGCCCGCCGCGAGCGAGTCCCCGAGCACGGCCTCGCGGACGGCCCGCAACGAGTCCGGGTGGTCCACGATTTCGCCGACAAGCGGGGCGACCTCGACGCCGCCCGGCGTCCCGCGCAGGTTTTCGAGCGAGGTCGCCGACGCCACGTCCTCCACGCCCTCGATGGCTTCGAGTGCCGTCGTCATCGCCCGGAGGTCGGTCAGCGTCCCGAAGCTGAACACGTCCTCCGTCTCGAAGCCGACCACGATGAAGGCGTCGTCGGGCTCGTAGACCTCGGTGAAGGCGCGGTACTCCTGGATCTTCGGGTCGTCGGCCGGGAGGAAGTTCTCCAGGTTGTAGTCGAACCGGATGCCGCCGACCGCGAGGTAGGCCATCGCGGCGACCGAGAGCACGGCGAGCGTGCCGAAGGCGAGACGCGGGAAGCGGAGGAGGAAGTCGGCGACGCGGAGCATGAGGTCGGGAAAGATCGCCGGGATGTACGCCGGTTGCCCCGGCCGGGTCTTGAAGCGCCGGGGAATAGCGTGCCGGGGCGGTCACGCTCAGGCGTCGAGAAGCGGCAGCCCCGCCTCGCCGAGCGCTCGGGCCAGCAGATCGGACACGCCGAGCGAAGCTGCCCACCGGCGCAGATAGGTTGCGTCGAGCGCTTCGCCTTGCACCTTGAGTACGCCGAGCACATCGCCCCACTGCCGCTCCGAGACCTCGTCGCCCATCCGGTACCAGAGCAGCTTGTGGAGCACTACGTCCTCGGCGGCAGCCAGCACAGCGGGCAGCGCCTTCGCCGGAGCGTGGAGCGCCTGGGCTCGCCGAAAGGCCTCCTGGTCGTAGGCGGTCGCCCCGAGCACGAACACGTCGAGTTTGAGCATCGTGGCGAAGTGGATCACGTTGAACGACGAGCGCTGCGCCAGTGCTTCTCCGATCATCGAGGCCGAAACGTAGTAATCCGCTTCGAGCGCCTGCACGAACGGCTCGACGTGCACGGTCTTCAGGTCGGCCACGAGGTCCACGTCGAGCGTCGTGCGCGGCAGGCCGTAGGCCGAACTTGCGACGGAGCCGCCGACGAAGTACGCGACCCCAAGCCGCTCAAAGGCCGCAATGACGGGACGTAGTGCGTTCAGCAAGTCCGGGGCGGGACGGCTCACAGACGGCGGCGGTCGAGGTCGGCCCGCACGGCCTCGGCCAGGACGTCGCCGTAGCGAAGAGAAACGGTATACAGGAGTCGGTCGTCACCGCTCAGGTCAGGACGCCGTCGTTGCAGCGCCTCGGTCGATAGGTTGAGCGCCTCCTGGGTCAGGCCGAAGGTGAGGCGGAGGCGGTGCGCGGTCCCCGCCTCGCGCAGAAGCTGGAACTGCACGCGCGCGGCGTCGGGGTGCGTGTCGTTGGGTGGAAGCATCACTAGGAGATTAGTCCAGCACAAGCTACGACATGAGGCGTCTCGATTCGTGCTGACAGGCTGTCGTCAGTCCGGGGGGGCAATCTTACCCGACCTTCACCACGCGGGCCGCCCCAGGCTGGAACGGGGCGGACCGTCTCCGGTTGGAACCAGGCTACGTTCGGGGACCCCACGCAATGTCATCCTGAACTCGTTTCAGGATCTCCAGAGGACGGCGCAGCCCTCACGAGATCCCGGATCGCAGTCCGGGATGACAGGCAGCTTGGGTTCCCGAACACGCGCCTTTGCCCATCCCGCCTCCCGATGGACGACCAGATCACGATTCGCGGTGCCCGCGAGCACAACCTCCAGAACATCGACCTCGACCTGCCGCGCGGCGAGCTCGTCGTCATCACGGGCCTGAGCGGGAGCGGCAAGTCGAGCCTCGCCTTCGACACGATCTACGCCGAGGGGCAGCGGCGCTACATGGAGAGCCTGAGCGCCTACGCCCGGCAGTTCCTCGGGGTCATGGAGCGGCCCGACATCGACTTCATCGACGGCCTCTCGCCCGTCATCGCGATCGAGCAGAAGACCGTCAGCCGCAACCCGCGCTCGACGGTCGGGACGGTGACGGAGATCTACGACTTCCTCCGCCTGCTCTACGCCCGCGCCTCCGACGCGTACTCTTACAAGTCCCACCGCCGGATGCGGCGGCAGTCGGACGACGAGATCATCGACGCGATCCTCGGCTTCGACGAGGGGACGAAGGTGATCGTCCTCGCGCCGGTCGTCCGCGGCCGGAAAGGGCACTACCGCGATCTCTTCGAGCAGCTCGCCGGGCAGGGCTTCGAGCGCGTCCGCGTCGACGGCGAGTTGCGCGAGATCACGAAGGGGATGAAGGTAGACCGCTACAAGATCCACGACATCGAGGTCGTCGTGGACCGGCTCGTCGTCAAGGACGGCGTGCGGCCCCGGATCGCGCGGGCGGTCGAGCTCGCGCTCGGGATGGGCGGCGGGACGCTCGTCGCGGCCGTACCCGGTGGAGAGGACCGGCTGATGAGCCGCCACCTCACCGACCCCGAGGGCGGGCTGTCGTACGACGACCCCTCGCCGAACACGTTCAGCTTCAACTCGCCCTACGGCGCGTGTCCCGACTGCAACGGCCTCGGCGTGCGCAAAGAGATCGACCCCGACCTCGTCGTCCCGAACCCGAAGAAGTCGATCCAGCAGGGCGGCCTCGCACCACTCGGCGCGCCGCGCGACATCTGGGTGTTCTCGCAGCTGCGGGCCGTCGCCGACGCCTACGACTTCGACTTCGAGACACCGATCAAGAGGCTCTCGGATGAGCAGCGGGCCGTCATCCTCGACGGGGCGGGGGAAGAGCAGTTCGACATCGTCTACTCGTACAAGGGCCGCGAGGTCAAGTACCAGCACCGCTTCGGCGGGGTCTACCAGCACATCGCCCACACCCACGCGACGACCAACTCCTCGACTCAGCGGAAGTGGGCCGAGGCGTTCATGCGGGTCCGGCCGTGCCGGACGTGCGGCGGGGGCCGGCTCAAGCCCGAGTCGCTCAGCTACCGCGTCGGCAACACGGGCACCTACGACGGCGACGCCTCGATCGCCGACCTCGTGCAGCTGGACCTGCGGAGCCTGCGCGCGTGGTTCGCCGACCTCAAACTCGAAGGCCGCCAGGCGGTGATCGGCGAGCCGATCGTGAAGGAGATCGCCGAGCGGCTGGACTTTTTGCTCAACGTCGGGCTGGACTACCTCGCGCTCGACCGGACGGCGCGGACGCTCTCCGGCGGCGAGAGCCAGCGCATCCGCCTCGCCACCCAGATCGGCACCCAGCTGACGGGTGTGCTCTACGTCCTCGACGAGCCGTCGATTGGCCTCCACCCGCGCGACAACGGCAAGCTCATCGCCTCGCTCCGCAACCTCCGCGACCTCGGCAACTCCGTCCTCGTCGTCGAGCACGACCGCGAGATGATCGAGGCGGCCGACTTCGTGGTCGACCTCGGGCCGGGGGCGGGCGAGTACGGCGGCGAGGTCCTCGGGGCGGGCACGCCGGGCGACCTCGCCAAAGGCTCCGCCGAGCGCAGCCTGACCGTCGCCTACCTGACGGGCGACCGGCAGATTCCCGTCCCGGCCGAGCGGCGTGCGGGCAACGGGCACGAGATCGTCCTAGAAGGCGCGCGCGGGCACAACCTCAAGGATGTCACTTTCCGCCTCCCGCTCGGGACGCTGACGTGCGTGACGGGTGTCTCGGGGTCCGGCAAGTCGAGCCTCGTCAACCAGACGCTCTACCCGGTCCTCGCGCAGCACTTCCACAACGCCCAGCGCGTCCCGCTGCCCTACGACGAGATCAGCGGCCTCGATCACGTCGACAAGGTGATCGCCATCGACCAGTCGCCGATCGGGCGGACGCCGCGCTCGAACCCGGCGACCTACACGGGCCTGTTCACCTACATCCGCGACCTCTTCGCTCAACTTCCCGAGGCGCAGATCCGGGGCTACAAGCCGGGACGCTTCTCGTTCAACACCAAGGGCGGGCGGTGCGAGACGTGCAAGGGTGCCGGGATCGTCAAGCTGGAGATGAACTTCCTGCCGGACGTCTACGTCGCCTGCGAGACGTGCAAGGGCCGGCGCTACAACGCCGAGACGCTGGAGATCCGGTACAAGGGTAAGAACATCGCCGAGGTGCTGGCGATGCCCGTCTCGGAGGCGCTGGAGTTCTTCGAGGCCGTCCCGCGCATCGCCCGCAAGCTCCGCACGCTCGACGCGGTCGGGCTGGGCTACGTCCGCCTCGGGCAGCAGGCGACGACGCTCTCCGGCGGCGAGGCGCAGCGCGTCAAGCTCTCGAAGGAGCTGTCGCGCCCCGGCACCGGCTCGACGGTCTATATCCTCGACGAGCCGACGACGGGCCTCCACTTCGAGGACATCCGCCACCTGCTCCGCGTCCTCCAGGCGCTCGTCGAGAAGGGCAACACCGTCCTCGTGATCGAGCACAACTCGGACGTGATGAAAGTCGCCGACCATGTGGTCGACCTCGGCCCCGACGGCGGGGCGGCGGGCGGGCAGATCCTCTTCGCCGGAACGCCCGAGCAGCTCGCCGTGGCCGACACGCCGACAGCGGCGTTCGTCGCCGAAGAACTCGCCCGGAGCCGGGACACCGTCAGCGGCGACGGGGCGACGGTGGACCTCGACGAGTTGACCGGCGATGACGAGCCGGAGACTGAGGAGATGATTGAGGACGAAGAGCCGTCAGAAGAGGTCGCCGCCTGACCCTATCTTCTCCCTACGCCAGCCGCGAGGAGGACCATGCAGACCGAGACGATCAGGCTCACCTACGAAGACTACGCGCTCATCCCACCGGACGGGCGCCGCCACGAGATCATCGACGGAGAGGAGGTCATGAGTCCCGCCCCGCTCACCAAACATCAGCGCGTTGCCTTCCGGCTCGCACTCGAACTGGAGCTTCACGTCCGCGAACACGGTCTGGGCGAGGTTTTCGTGGCGCCGTTCGACGTGCTGCTCTCGGACTACGATATCGTGCAGCCGGACGTGCTCTTCATCGCGGACGACCGCCTCCGCATCGTGGACGAGGCTAACTGCAAGGGCGCGCCGGACCTCGTCTGCGAGGTGCTCTCGCCGAGCACGCGGCGGACCGACCTCGTCCGCAAGCGGGCGCTCTACGCGCGCTTCGGCGTCGCCGAATACTGGACGCTCGACCCCGCCGTCGACCAGGTGCAGGTGTTCCGCCCGTCTGGTCCGGAGGCTTACGAGCGCGCTGCCGAGCTAGGCATGGACGGCACGCTGTCGACGCCGCTGATGCCGAGTCTGGCGCTGCCCGTCGCCGGCCTCTTCGGCTAGCGTTGGAACATCGTCTTGGCGATGAACCAGACGTTCTCCTTGCGCTCGCGCAGGCGGCGCGTGAAGTAGGGGCCCCACTCGGTGCCGTAGGGTACGTAGACGCGCACGTTGAAGCCCTCGCGGACGAGGTCGCGCTGCGTCTCGGGGCGGAGGCCGTAGAGCATCTGGAACTCGAAGCGCTCGGGCGCGATGCCCTCGGCGCGGACGAACGTCTTGGTGGCCTCGATCAGCTCGTCGTCGTGCGTGGCGATGCCGGGGTAGCCGGCTCCGGTGATGAGGTCGCGGGCGAGCTGCTTGTAATTGGCGCGGATCTCGGGCATGGCCTGGTAGGCGATGCCCGGTGGCTCCTTGTAGGCCCCCTTGCAGAGCCGGATGCGGGCGTCGAGTTCGCACATCCGGGCCACGTCGGCCTCGGTGCGGTGGAGGTAGGCCTGGAGCACGGTGCCCACGTTCTCGGGGTAGTCCGGGTAGACCTCTTCGAAGATGCCGAGCGTGGAAGGCGTGAGGTCGGAACCCTCCATGTCGAGCCGGACGAAGGCGCCGAGTTGCTTGGCCTCGTCGAGGACGCGGCGGAGGTTCGCCACGCAGAAGTCGCGGTCGATCCGCTGCCCGATCATCGAGAGCTTGATCGAGATGTTGGGCGGGAGCGTGCTGTCCTCGGAGTCGAGCACGCGGAGGATGCGGATGTATTCGAGGGCGTAGTCCTCGGCCTTCCGGCGGTCCGCCACGTCCTCGCCGAGCAGGTCGAGTGTGACCAGGAGGCCGTCGGCGCGGAGGTCGCGGACGGCGGGGAGCGCAGCGTCCAGGGTCTCGCCGGCGACGAACCGGCGGGCGAGAGCGTAAGGCAGTTTCATCGTGGGAGTCTAGGGTCGAGGGTCGGGGGGCACCCGTGGGGGCGTGGCGCGCCGCCCCCCCCCGGGCCCGCCGGCCCCAATATAGAGCGCAACCACGCCCCCCGCCAGGGCTCCGGGG
>JBCDKT010000017.1 GCA_038746285.1 Bacteroidota bacterium | reverse complement strand
TTTCCAGTGAGCGTCGGTCAGGTCGGAGCTGTAGCGTTGCGAGCGCATGGCTTCGGTAGGTCTTGTGGAGGGGCACTTCCACAAGATGCTGGCAGGCGCTCTTTGCGTTGACGCCCGCTCTTAACCAAACAGTCTCTTAGTCTCATAGACGGTCAACTCGAGATACTAGAGAATCCGTCTCTGGAGTCGCTAGCAGGACTCGATGGTCTTACCTCGATTCTCGACGACCTTATTGTTGGTAATAACGATGAGCTCCAGTCGCTCTCAGGATTAGGAGGGCTCACCTCTGTTGGTGATGACGTTAGGATCACTGAGAACGACATACTCACCTCGCTCTCCGCTTTAGAAGGTCTCACTTCTGTCCGCTCCCTCGTCATTTTGCAGAACGGTTTGCTGGAGTCGCTAGTGGGGCTCCAGAACGTGACCTCGGTTCTTGTCGACGTTGACGTGCGAGAAAACAGCGCGTTGCGCCAGTGCTCCTGCGGCCTTTCTGGTATTATATCCGGCGATCCTCCCGCGTTCTCTGGAGTTTTGCTTGGGGACGTTACTATATCTGACAACGACCCTGAAGGCACTTGCGTCTCGCCTCAATCCGTCCTCGACACGCCTTGTGTAGATTTTCTAAGTGTCGACCTTGTAGCGACGGCAACTACGAACACGACCGTCATGCCCGGAGGCTCGGTCTCGTTCGACTATGCGGTTACGAACACCGGAGAGGGCCCCGCTGTCGGCGACCTCTGGTTCGGTGCTCAGCGCGGCGGAAGCACTGTAGCCGAAGGTTTGATCCGCTCCGGCAGCGTGCCCGCGGGCGCGACTGTCAGCGGGAGCTTCATGCAACGCGTACCTGCTAGCGCACCACCCGGGGATTACAGCTACGCCCTGAACATTGGGCGCTTCGCCGACCTCGCGGTAGACTCGGAGGCGTTCGAGATTACGGTGACGGGCGCGGCTCGTGTAGCGAGTGGCCCAGAGGTTTGGACGGTGACCGACGCGACGCCGTGGGAGGTCAGCCAGACGCAGTCCGTGGCCCCCTCGTCAGAGACACTGCCTTTAGAGTTCGCCCTGGCGGCGGCCTACCCGAATCCGTTCGCCTCGGCGACGACCGTCGGCTTCGCGCTGCCGGAGGCGGCGGACGTGCGCCTCGCGGTCTTCGACGTGCTCGGGCGCGAGGTGGCCCTCCTGGCCGAGGGCGAGTACGCAGCCGGCCGGCACACGGCGCGGTTCGAGGCGGCAGGCTTGGCTAGCGGGCTCTACCTGGTGCGCATGACGGCGGGCGGCTTCGCCGAGACGCAGCGGGTGACGCTGGCGCGCTAGCTCGGCTCCACTGTCAGAACGGATAGCCCCGGTTCTCGTCTCTGCGGCGGGGGCCGGGGCTACTCGCTCTCGGCGAGGACGAAGGCGCGGAGCGTGGAGTCGGCGTCGGGCGCGAGGGCGTCCTGGGCATCGGCAAAGGCGCGGCGCGCGGCGGCGGCGCGGCCCTGCGTGCGGTACGTCTGCCCGAGGCCGACGTGGGCGCGGACGGTCCGCTCGTGCCCCGGCCCGTAGCTCCCCTGGAAGATGCGGATGGCCTCGGCGAAGTGGCGCGCGGCGCGGTCTAGGTCGCCCGTCTCCTGCGCCGTCTGGGCCGACGAGTTGAGCGTCCGTCCGAGGTGCGGGTGGTCGCCTCCGAGGCGGGCGCGCTGGATGGCGAGGGCCTCGTCGTAGAGGCGTAGTGCTTCTGTAGGATCGCCCTGCCGCCGCCGCATGCCGGCCACGCTGCTCAGGCCGAGCGCGACCTCGGGGTGGTCGTCGCCGAGGCGCGCGCGGTTGAGGTCTACGGCCTCACGGAGCGTCGCCTCGGCCTCGGGGTAGCGGCCCTGCGTGAAGAGGAACACGCCAAAGTTGTTGACGCTCTGCGCGACGAGCGGGTGGGCCTCGCCGAAGACGCGGCGGCGCACGTCGAGCGCCTCGCGGTAGTGCTGCTCCGCCTCTTCGAGCCGGCCCTGCCGCCGCAAGATGCCGGCGAGGTTGTTGGTCGCCGTCGCCACGTCGGGGTGCTGCGGGCCGAAGAGGGCGAGGGTGATCGACCGGGACGCTCGGTAGGCCTCCGCTGCCGCTGCCAGGTCGCTCATCGCGCTGCGGGCGAGGCCGAGCGTCCGGTGCGCCTCGCCGAACACGACGGAGTCCTCACGCGAAGCGGGCTGGAACGTGGCGAGGATGTGCCGGGCGAGGCTGTCGGCCTCGTCGTACTGCCCTTGGTGGTACCGGTTGAGGCCGAGCCGGCCGAGCGCCTCGGTGGGGACGCTGCCGGACAGCCGGGCGGTCTCACCGATCTGAACGGCTTCCTCGAAGTACGTGGCCGCTGCGTCCAAGTCGCCCTGGTGGTAGGTCGTCGTGCCGAGCGCCGTCAACGTCTGGACGCGCCCCGTCGGGTCGGCCGCGGAGCTGCCGCGCCCGAGCGAGTCGCTCTGCGTAAGCAGCGCGGCGGCCTCGTCAAAGAGGCCGAGGTGGACGTGGACCTCGCCGAGCACGCGGAGGAGGTCGGCGCGGAGGAGCGGCTGGTCCTGCAGGGCGGTCTCCATCCGCTGGCGGCCCTGGTCGAGGAGCGCGCGGGCGGTGAGCGTGTCGCCGACCGCGACGGTCGGGTCGGCCCCTTTGAAGAGGCCGGTGAGGAAGCCGGATACTTGCTCTGCACGGTCGGCGGCGCGGCGGGCCTGGTCGCGCTCGGCGGCGAGGCGCTGGGTGTGGTAGAGCGTGAACAGCACGGCCGCAGCCAGCACGGCCGCCGTGATCGCCACCCCGATCCGGTGGCGTCCGGCGAAGCGCTGCATCCGGTACCCGACCGACGGCGGGCGGGCAGTGATCGGTAGGCTGTCCTGGTGGCGGCGCACGTCTTCGGCGAGGGCTGCGGCCGAGTTGTAGCGCGCCGCGGGGTCTTTGGCGAGCGCGCAGAGCACGACGGTGTCGAGGTCGCCGCGGAGTCGCTCCGGGGTCAGCGCGCCCGGAGACGCCTCGGGGCCGGCGTGGCGGAGCGCCGTGCTCGGCTTCGTCGGCTCGTCGGCGAGGATGGCGGCTTCGAGCTGGCCGGCGGTCGGGGCCTCGAACGGGCGCTGCCCGGTGAGGAGTTCGTAGAGCAGCACGCCGAGCGCGTACACGTCGGTCGCTGTCGTGGCCTCATCGCCGCGCAGCTGCTCGGGCGCGGCGTAGGACCGCGTCATCGGGCGCAGCCCCGTCTCGGTGAGCAGCGTCCGCTCGGTGTTCTCGCCGAGGAGCTTGGCGATCCCGAAGTCGAGGAGCTTGACCTGCGGCTGCCCCGCGTCGTCCTCCGTCACGAAGACGTTCGAGGGCTTGAGGTCGCGGTGGACGACGAGGCGCTGGTGGGCGTGATGCACGGCGTCGCACGCCTGCCGGAAGAGGTCGAGCCGGGCGTCGGCCGAGAGCGCGTGCGTCCGGGCGTAGTCCGTCAGCGGCGTCCCCTCGGCGACCTCCATCGCGAAGTAGGGGCGGCCCTCGGCGTCGGTCCCCGCGTCGAAGAGCTGGGCGATGCCGGGGTGCTGGAGCGTCGCCAGGATGCGCCGCTCGGCGTCGAAGCGCCGGGCGAGGGCGGGGGCGTCGAGGCCGGCGCGGACCCGCTTCAGGGCGACGCGCCGCTCGAACAGGCCGTCGGCCCGCTCGGCGAGAAACACTTCGCCCATCCCGCCGCGCCCGAGGAGGCGCAGCACGCGGTACGGGCCAATGGTCTCCGGGAGCGGTGCGTCCTTGTCGAGGCGTGGGTCCCCGCCTTCGCCCAGCAGTGGGCTGTTCAGGAAGGTGCCGGCCGTGTCGTGCGCTGCCGCGAGGGCCTGCACCTCGGCGCGGAGGGCGGGGTCGGTGCACGCGTCGGCCAGAAACGCAGTCCGCTCCCCGGCGGCCCGGTCGAGCGCGCCGTCGAGCAGCGGTTTGATCGTGGCCCAGCGGGCAGCGTCCATTGGGGCGGTTCGTCAGTGGACAGAGGACAGGGAGACGGAAGACCGGGCAGAAACAGCGTTAGAAGTCTGGGCTCTCACTGCCATGCGGTGCGCGGAAGCCTGCCGGGTCACGCTTCGCGCTGGAGGTCATGCGCGAGCCAGGCCCGCGCCGTCCGCCACTCGCGCTTCACGGTTGACGGGGAGAGGCGGAGCACCTCGGCCGTCTCCTCCAGCGTGAGGCCCGCAAAATAGCGGCACTCCACCACGCGGCTCTGGCGCGGGTCGAAGGCTTCGAGGCGGCGGAGCGATTCGTCGAGGGCGAGCAGTTCCTCGGCGCGGGCGTCGGAGAGGAGCGCC
This sequence comes from Bacteroidota bacterium, assembly GCA_038746285.1. Taxonomy (NCBI): domain Bacteria; kingdom Pseudomonadati; phylum Bacteroidota; species Bacteroidota bacterium. The sequence continues at coordinate 67,112 of JBCDKT010000017.1, read as the reverse complement.
GGGGCGTCGTCCAGGTTGAGGTGGGGGGCCGCGCCGCGCCGCTTCTTCCGGTGGCGCGCGCGGGCGTAGTCGACGAGCACCTGCCGCATCGCCCGGGCGGCGGCCCCGAAGAAGTGCGCCCGGCTGTCGTACCCGGCGCGGCTTCCGTCAACGAGCTTGAAGTAGGCCTCGTGGACGAGTTCAGTCGTGTTGAGCGTGTGGTCGGGGCGCTCGCGCAGGCGGAGGCCGTGGGCGACGCGGCGCAGCTCGTCGTAGACAACCGGTAGCAACCGGTCCAGCACCGCCTCGTCGGCAGGCGCACCGTCCCCGCTGAGGGCGGCGAGCAGTTCGGTCACGTCAGGGGAAGAGGACATGGGTGCGTAGTCTACGAACCTAGAGCGCTCGCTGGGGGACGCCGGCGGAGAGGGGAAGAGCGGACGCTAGGGGCGAGGTCTAGCCACAGGCAAGGCGCTTTCCCACGCGCGTGTCGCCGGAAGCCGAACGCACTTCGGAACCCTGGCGTGTCAGCAGCGCACGGGTAAAGCGTGGCGGAGCCCTATAATAAAGCCTCGCCCACCGCGAAGGCAGCCGGGGCTTCGGTGGGCAGTGAGGCGGTGAACAGTGAGCATCCCAGCCCCGGCAGCACGCGGCGATGGAGTATCCTGCGTGCCCGTGCCGTTGACCCTCAACCCCCGAGCGACATGCCAGCGCCTGACCTGGAGCGATCCCGTGTGCTCCCCTGCGGTGCAGAGCGTTGAGCGGGAAAACAGTCCTGCGCTCGCGCACGGCGGTCTACGCCCTGACGGCGCTGACGATGGTGGCCTTCGCGGCGAACTCGGTCCTGTGCCGCCTCGCGCTCCAGACGACGGGCATCGGCGCGGCGACGTTTACGGCGGTGCGCGTCGCGTCGGGAGCCCTCGTGCTGTGGGGCATCGTACGGTGGCGCAGCCCCGGCGCGTCGGGTGGCGGCTGGACCTCGGCCGTCGCGCTGTTCGTCTACGCGGCGGCGTTTTCGTTTGCCTACCTCGCTCTTGCGACCGGCACCGGCGCGCTCCTGCTCTTCGGGGCGGTCCAGCTCACGATGATCGGCTGGGGGCTGGTGCGGGGCGAGCGGCTGTCGGCGCGGCAGACACTCGGGATGGCGGCGGCGCTCGGCGGGCTGGTCTACCTCGTGCTGCCCGGACTCGAAGCCCCGCCGCTCGGGGCGGCGCTCGTGATGGCGACCTCGGGCGTGGGCTGGGGCATCTACTCGCTGCGCGGGCGCGGGTCGGCGCAGCCGGCAGTCGATACGGCGGGCAACTTCGCGCGGGCGTCGGTCCTCGCGGTCGGCCTCGGGGCGGCGTGGTGGCTCGCAGGCGAGGCTGGGTCGGCGAACGCGCACGGGCTGGGCTATGCGCTCGCCTCCGGGGCGGTCACCTCGGGGCTGGGCTACGTCGTGTGGTACGCCGTCCTGCCGTCGCTGCGGGCGACGAGCGCGGCGACGGTCCAACTCAGCGTGCCCATCCTCGCCGCGCTCGGCGGGGTCGTGTTCGTCGGCGAGGCCGTGACGCTGCGCCTCGCCCTCGCCTCGCTCCTCACCCTCGGCGGTATCGCGCTCGTCCTGCGTGCCCGATAGGGGTACAACTCATCGGACCTGTGGGCGTAGTTGCGGGGAGACGTAGTCGAAGAGCCCGGAGGTTCAGCGCAGCGGAGGAGGCGGGAGTAGCCCTAGCATCTCAGCTGGAGAATGCAGATCTAAGAAACTGTTTGGTGAACGAAAGTCGCGGCCTGCGACCGGCTACGGCCACCCGCTGCGGCGTCGCGCTCCATCGCCGATGCCTCGGCATCGGCTGGTGGAGTCGCTACGCTCCTCGATGCTGCGCATTCGCACGCCTTGCAAGCCCCGCGCCGCGCTCGTTCTCGCCTGCGTCCTCACTTCGAATACAGGCTCTAAACGCGAGGCCGAAGAGTTCAAGGGAGAGCCTGCAAACGCGCGCACGGTAGTAGACGCGCATTATATTACGAGGGTGTAATGACTTGGCTCGAGAAAGAACCAGCGCATGTGCCAGTCACCGAACACAACGGCAGCCTTTCGCTGAGATGCGCAAGCACGGAATTTTGACTGATCGCCAGCCCTGTCGAGGCGGGTGCCTCTCTTCCACCACTGGGCAACCGGGCATGCCCCCGTTCGCTCGCGGCTGTCGCACCGTCGTCGCAGCGAGGCCGAGGGAGACTGCCCGATGAGTCGCATGGCTTCGCCAAGGAGAGACCGAGTCCCGGCACCAAACGTAGTCGCTAGTAGGGGTTGCTTGAGCCCTGTCCCACCCTCAGGTCTCACGACGCTCCGCTGCTGCTTCCTTGCTCTCGTGCTGGCCGTAGCGCTCACAGTACCACCCGTCGCCACTGCTCAGACGGGCCGCTTGGGTCCCCTCTCTGTCCGGGGATCACAGGTCGAAGAAGTGCAGATTGCCTTCGTCCTGGACGGCCCCCCTCTCCAAGACGACACGTTGCAGGCACTCGTCCAAGCCGAGATCGAGACGGTGGCGGGGCGGCGCTTTGCGCTGGCATACCGTACCGCGACGGCAGACTACACGCTCGCCGGGGTCGAGCAGGAGGTCGCGGCGCTGATGGCGGCTCCCGATGTGGACGTTGTCGTGGCGCTGGGACCGCTCGCCTCGCAGGTGGTGGCGCGGCTCGTCGATCCGGCGCACCCGGTGATCGCGGCGGTGGTTCTGGACCCGGCCTTGCAAGGGCTTCCGGAGCGCGACGGCGCGAGCGGTGCCCCCGGTGTGGCTTACCTCACGGTGCCGTTCACGTTCAACCGCGACGTGGACACGTTCCGAGCCCTCACGCCGGTCACACACCTGGCGGTCCTCCTCAACGCGACCCTGCTCGACGGCTTTCCGGCGCTGGCTCCCCGCCTTCGGGCGGCGAGTGAGGCTGTCGGCATTCGGCTGACCGCATTGGGCACCGGGCCCGACATCGAGGCGAGCCTCGACGCGATCCCGGACGATGTGGACGGCGTCTACGTGACGCCTCTGAACCGCTTCGCTCCGGCCGAGCGCGCCCAGCTGGCGGCGGCGCTGATCGAGCGCGGCTTGCCGTCGTTTGCCTATGGCGGAGCGGACGAAGTAGCTCTGGGCTTTATGGCATCGCTCAACGTCGACTTCGCGGAGAGTCTTGCCCGGCGTGTAGGCGTCTACGTCGACCGCATTCTCCTCGGCGACGATCCGGCGACGTTCCCGGTGCGTGTGGTTGCGGGCGAGCGGCTGGTCCTCAACCTCGCCACGGCGCGGTCACTGGACGTCTACCCGCCGCTGGGCCTCCTCCTCGAAGCCGAACTCCTCGGGGCCACCCTGACGCCGGCCGGCGACGCGCTCTCGCTGAAGGAAGCCATCCGGCGAGCGGTCGAGGCCAACCGCTCGCTCGCCATTCAGGACGCTGCCGTGGCCGTGAGCGCCGCGCAGGTCCGCGAGGCGCGGTCGGTGCTCCTTCCTCAACTCAGCGCGAGTGGGACCGGCCTGCTGGTCGATAGCCGCTTGGCCGAGGTCTCGCAGGGGCAGCAACCCGAGTGGGACGTGGCGGGCACGCTCGAACTGAGCCAGGTCCTCTTCTCCGAGGGAGCCAGCGCCAACATCGGCATCCAGCGGGCGCTCCTCGACGCGAGCAACCAGAGCCGGTCCGCCGAGCGCCTCGACGTCGCCCTCGACGCGGCGGAGGCCTACCTCAACGTGCTCCGCGCCGAGGCGCTCGTGCAGGTGCAGCAGAACAACCTGCGTCTCACGCGCCAGAGCCTGGAGTTCGCCGACCAGCGCGAGGCCATCGGGACGGCCGGCCCCGCCGAGGGCCTGCGGCTGCGCGCCGAACTCGCCACGCGGCGCACGGACCTCATCGACGCGTTCGTGCAGGGCCAGGCGGCGCGCCTCGCGCTCAACCAGATCCTCGACCGCCCGCTCGAAGCGCCGTTCACCGCCACCGAGGTCGTCCAGGTGGAGGACCCCGAGTTGCTCGAGAGTGCCAGCCGCCTTTCCGCGCTCATCGTCGACCCGCGCAGTTTCGCCCGCTTGCGCGATGCTCTGGTGGAAGCCGCCATCGAGGTCGAACCGAACGTGCAGGTGCTCGATGCGAGCATCCGCGCCCAGGAGCGCGCCGAGCAGTCGGCCCGCCGGGCGTTCTTCCTCCCAACGGTCGCCGCCTTCGGCCAGGTCGACCTCTCGGTCTACGAGGACGGAGCGGGGTCCGACCTCGGGCCGATGACCCCCGAAGTCGAAGTGCCCAACCCGTTCTGGACCGTCGGCTTGAACCTGACCTTCCCGCTGTTCGAGGGCGGGGGACGCTTCGCCACGCGCGACCGCGCTTCGGCCGAAGTCCTCCAGTTGCAGTTGCAGCGCGACCTCCTCGTGCAGCAGATCGAGCAGAACGTGCGCACGCAGATGCAATTTGCGGCAGCCTCCTTTGCCTCGATCCAGGAGGCCCGCCGGGCCGCCGCCGTCGCCCAGCAGTCCCTCGCTGTCGTCACGGACTCCTATGCGGCGGGTGCCGTCGATGTGACGCCGCTCCTCGAAGCCCAGAACACGCTCCAGCAGGCCGAGGTGGGCGTGACGAACGCGATCTACGACCATCTCATCGACGTGAAGCGGGTCGAGCGCTCCGTGGGCCGTATCGAGGCGCTGATGGACCCTGCTGAGCGCGATGCCTTCGAAGCACGGATCCTGGAGGCCCTCCAATCCGGTCCGGGACGCTGAGCCTCACGTCCACGCTGACTTCTTTACCTATGCCCCCATTCCCACCCGCCGCCATGTCTGTGCTGTTCTCCCCTCGAGGGCACCGCCTTCTTTCGCTGGCTGTATTCCTTCTTGCGGCGACCGGTTGCGGCGACGAGTCGGCCGATCAGGCCGAGGTGCTGCGCCCCGTACGCTACGCTGCGGCCGTCACGGGCAACAGCGAGCAGACGCGCACGTTCGCGGGCGTGGCCCAGGCGGGCACGCAGGTGCAGCTGAGCGCCCGCGTGGGGAGCACCATCGAGACGGTTGCGGTCGAGGTCGGCGCGTCCGTACGCCGGGGGCAGACGCTCGCGCGCCTCGACGCGACCGACTATGTGATCCAGCAGCGCCAAGCCGAGGCCGCCGTCGCCCAGGCCGTGGCCCAGCTCCGCAACGCCGAGGCCGCCTACGACCGCACGCAGGAGCTCTACGCCAACCAAGCCGCGGCACTCGGCGACCTCGACGCGGCGCGGGCGCAGTTCGAATCGGCGGGGGCGCAGGTCCGCTCGTCGGAGGCCCAGGCCGATGCTGCCCGGCGGCAGGTCGGCTTCACGCGGCTCACTGCGCCCGTATCGGGCTCCGTGGCCTCGGTGCTCGTCGAGCCCGGCGAGCAGGTGGGCGTCGGGCAGACCGCGTTCGTGCTCACCGGCGGCGGTCAGCCCGAGGTGCAAGTCGCCGTACCGGAAGGGCTCATCGGTCGCATCCGCTCCGGAGCCTCGGCGACCGTCCGCATCGGAGCACTCGGCGGCGAGGCGTTCGTGGGTACCGTCGCCGAGATCGGCGTTGCGGCGACGAGCAATGCCACCACGTTCCCCGTGAACGTCCGCCTCACCGGCGACGCGAGCGCCGTGCGCCCCGGCATGGCCGCCGAGGTGACGCTTGCCTTCCGCCAGGCCGCCGCGTCCGGCGACCGCGTGATCGTACCGCTGGAGGCCGTCGCCGAGGACCGCTCCGGGCGCTACGTGTTCGTGCTGGAGCGGCAGAGCGATAGCGAGGCCGTCGCCCAGCGCCGCGCCGTCGAGACGGGCCAGTTCGCCGCGGAGGGCGTCGAGATCCTCACGGGCGTCCAGGACGGCACGCTGGTCGCCACCGCCGGGGTGAGCGTGCTCGCCGACGGCCAGCGCGTCGCGCTGCTCGGTGCCGCTGACTAGCAACCACGAAGCCCTATGAGGCTCTCCACCCTGGACAGCTCACCGGTGACGGTGTTCACAGAACCTGTTCTTCCTGTCATCCTGAGCGGAATTCGCGCAGCGAATGGAGTCGAAGAGCCTGCCCCCGCGAACGCGGGGGATCCTGGTTCGTGTCTCTTTGCCAAGAAGAGGCTTGGATGCTGGCCCGGAGATTCTTCGAATCGCTACGCTCGCTCAGAATGACGTCGTCTTTTTGGAAGCCTTCCCTTGCCAGCCCTGACTAGGGCTCGCCTCGCGCAGGCAAGGGGAACGCTCACTGAACACCTCAGCTCATCCCCATCTTCTCGCCGACCATGGACCTCACCCGCTACGCCATCGAGAACCGGGTCGTCACGGCGGTCGCGCTCGTGGTGGTCCTCCTCCTCGGCATCCAGTCCTACCTCGACCTCCCGCGCTCGGAGGACCCCGGCTTCCTGATCCGCGTCGCCAACATCGTGACGCCGTTCCCGGGGGCCAGCCCCGAGCGCGTCGAGGAGCTCGTCACCGACAAGCTGGAGGCGCGCATCCAGGAGATCCCGGAGGTGGACAACATCGTCAGCCAGTCGCGCACCAACCTCTCGATCATCACGGTCACCCTCAAGGACGAGGTGCAGGACCTGCAGCCCGTCTTCGACCGCATCCGGCGCAAGGTCGAGAGCGCCGAGGCCGACCTCCCGGACGGCGTCACCTCCGATGTCAACGACGAGTTCGGCGACGTCTTCGGGACACTGCTCACGCTCACCGCCGACGGCTTCTCCTACCGCGAGCTCGAAGACGCCGCCGACCAGGTCCGCAACGAGCTCCTCCGCATCGAGGACGTGGCCAAGGTGGACATCTACGGCGCGCAGGACGAGCGGGTCTTCGTGGAGTACGACAACGCGCGCCTCTCCGAGCTGGGCCTCTCGCCGGGGCAGCTGCAGGGCGTCCTCCAGGCGAGCAACATCATCATCTCGGGCGGGACCGTCGAGACGGGCGTCGAGAGCATCGCGCTGGAGCCGTCGGGCTCGTTCGACACCGTGGACGCGATCCGCCGGGCCGTCATCACGCTGCCTGGCTCGGGCCAGGTCGTCTTCCTCGACGACATCGCGCGCGTCGAGCGCGGCTACGTCAACCCGCGCGCCGAGGAGGTCCGCATCTCCGGCCGCGAGGGCCTCATCCTCGCCATCTCGATGCGCGACGACGGCGACATCATCGGGCTCGGCGAAGAGGTGCTCGCCACCACGGCGCAGCTGGAGGCCCGCTTCCCCGTCGGCGTCGAGTTCGGCGTGGTGAGCTTCCAGCCGGAGGTCGTCGAGCGCTCGGTATCGAGCTTCACCGTGTCGGTCGCGCAGTCGGTCGGCGTCGTGATCGTGGCGATGCTCCTGTTTCTCGGGCTGCGCACGGGCCTGATCGTCGCCACGCTGATCCCGATGGCGATGGTGGCGACGATGCTCTTCATGGGCGTCCTCGACATCGGCATCGACCAGATCTCGCTGGCGGCGCTCATCATCGCGCTGGGGCTGCTCGTGGACAACGCCATCGTCATGAGCGAGGCGATCATGGTCGGGATGGAGGAGGGCAAGCCCGCGAAGACCGCCGCCATCGAGGCCGCGAGCGAGCTGCGGATCCCGCTCCTCGTCTCGTCGCTGACGACGGCGGCGGCGTTCCTGCCGATCTCGCTCGCCGAGTCGCAGGTGGGCGAATACACGGCCCCGCTGGCGCAGGTCATCATCATCACGCTGCTGGCGTCGTGGGTGCTCTCGCTGACGATGATCCCGCTGCTGTGTGTGGTCTTCCTCCGGGTGAAGGCCCGCGAGGAGGGTGAGGAGGAGTACGGCTCGGTGTTCTACCGCCGCTACCGCGGGCTCCTCACGGCGCTGGTCGGGCACCCGCTCGTCACTGTGATCGCGGCGTACGGGCTGCTCGTCGTGGCGTTGTGGGGCTTCGGCTTCGTGCCGCAGTCGTTCTTCCCCGAGAAAGAGGAGGTGCTCTTCACCGGCCAGTTCGATCTGCCCTACGGCACGTCGTTCGAGGAGACGCAGGCCGTCACGGCGGACATCGAGGCGTTCCTCGCGTCCGAGTTTGCGCGCCCCGACCGACCGCCGGGCTCGGAGCCTGAGGACGACGAGGTCGCGCTCGAAAACTGGGCGTTCTTCGTCGGCACCGACGCGCCGCGCTTCAACCTCGGCTACAACCCCGAGCAGCCCCGCACCAACTACGCGTCGATGATCGCCAACACGACGACCTTCGAGGCGCAGGCCGGGATCATCGAGCGGCTGCGGTCCTACGTGGAGGTGACCCACCCCGGCGTCGACGCGACCGTCGAGGCGCTCACGAGCGGCCCCGGCGGCGGCGACCCCGTCGAGGTGCGGCTCTACGGCGACGACCCGGCGGTGCTCTTCGGCCTCGTGGACGAGGTCAAGGCCCACCTGGCCACGCTCACCGGCCCGCGCGCCATCACCGACAACTGGGGCGCGTTCACCAAGAAGCTCCGCGTCGAGATCGACGAGGCGCGGGCGGCGCGGGCGGGCGTCTCCAACCAGGACGTCGCGGTGTCGCTCCAGGCGGCGGTCTCCGGCATCGTGGCGACGCAGTTCCGCGAGGGCGACGAGCTCATCCCGGTCACGCTGCGCTCCACCGACGGGACGCGCGCCCAGCTGAGCGAGATCGAGTCGATCAACGTCTACGCGCAGAGCACGGGGCGCAACGTCCCGCTGGGCCAGGTCGCGACCATCGAGCTGGCCTTTGAGCCCTCGCGCGTGCTGCGTCGCAACCGCCAGCTCGCCGTCACGGTGGCCTCCGACCTCGACGACGCCACCGGCGTGACGGCCTTCGACATCGTGGCGGAGCTAGACCCGTGGCTGGCCGAGCAGCAGGCGGCGTGGCCCGTCGGCTACGCCTACGAGATCGGCGGCGAGTTCGAGAGCTCGTCCGACGCCAACGCCTCCATTGGGGCGAAGCTGCCACTCGCAGGCCTCGTTATCCTGATGCTGCTCGTGTGGCAGTTCAACTCGCTGCGCAAGCCGACGATCATCCTCCTCACGATCCCGCTGGCGCTCATCGGCGCGACGATCGGGCTGCTCGTCACGGGCCTCTCGTTCGGGTTCATGACGCTGCTGGGGCTGATCGCACTGGCGGGCATCGTCATCAACAACGCCATCGTGCTCATCGACCGCGTCCAGTTCGAGATGGACGAGAACGGGCACCCGCCGTTCCGCGCGATCATCGAGGCGGGGCAGCGGCGCTTCCGCCCGATCATGCTCACCACGGCCACGACGGCGGGGGGCCTGCTCCCGCTGTGGCTCGGCGGCGGCCCGCTCTTCGAGTCAATGTCGGTGGCGATCCTCTTCGGGCTGCTCTTCGCGACGGTGCTCACGCTGGGCGTCGTGCCCGCGCTCTACGCGCTCTTCTTTCGCGTCCGTTCCGAGGACGATGCCGGCGACAACGGCTCCGTCTTCGAAGGCGCAGACCCAGCGCCACCGAGTACTTCGGCGTAGGTCCGCTGGGAGCTACTACCGCCTCGCATGCAGCCGTGCAATCCATCGGCTAGCTTTCGGCCAAGCAGACCGGCGCAGCGTAACGAACGGGGAGCAGGTTTAGACTGGAAGAGTACCGCCGAAAAGATGTGACAGGAGGCTGTCACCGGCGGTTGGTAGTCTTGCGTCGAGGGACGCTGTCCCTCGTTGCCTCCACCCCACACCAGCCTCCCGATCTCATGACCACGCGCATCAACCCCCTCAGCCGGCGGCCCCAGCAGCGCCGCCTCGTCATGGCCGTGCGCGGCGCGGCGGGCGCGGGCAAGAGCGTCTTCGCCGCCTCCCTCGCCGACGCCGGCCTCGGCCGCCTCTGCTTCTTCGACACCGAGCGCAAGGGCCGCCTCCTCCCCGGGGCCGACGGCTCCGCCTTCGACGGTATCGAGGTCCAGCACCCGGACGAGCTCCCCCAGTTCATCGACTGGGCGCTCGACGGCGAGGGCCGTGCCCAGGGCTACGGCTGCTACGCGCTCGACAGTTGGGCGATGTACTTCGGCCGCCAGCACCGCCAGACGATCCAGGCCGTCCGCGCCCGCACCGGCGACCCGACGTCCCAGCCCTCGGCCGAGGAGCTGCAGGCCGACCAGCTCGTCCTCCAGGAAGTCCTCCGCCGCCTGTGCGTCGACTCCGGCGCGTGCGTCGTCATCACGGACCAGATCGCGGCGAAGGGGAAGGAGGACCAGGAGGAGAACCAACTCGGCCGCGTCCTCCCGCTCACGACCGGCGGGCTGGAATACTTCGTCGACGTGATGGTCGAGCTCTCGGTGCGCGTCGACGGGTTCGAGCCGGTGCGCGTGGCGACGGTCGTCAAGAGCAACGTGCCCGGCCTGCCGGTCGGCCTCGAACTGACGAACCCGGTCTTCAAGGACTTCCTCGACCTCGTCGGCGACGGCCCGGCCCCGCAAAACGACGAGCCGGAGCACATCGAGATCGCCGAAGAGACCGAGCCCACGGGTCCGACGGTTGAGGATCTCGTCGCCACAGCAGCCGGGTACGGGATCGACCGGGCCAAGCTGACCGTCGCGGCGAAGCACTACTGCGGCGCGCCCGACCTCGACGCGCTCCGCCCGGAGCAGATCGAGGGCTTGCTCGGCCGGATGCAGACGCGCTACGGCTCCGGGGACGGTGCCGCCGTCGGCGGCGACTCGGCGAGCGTGCCGGACGCGGCGGTGGAGGTGAGGGCGGCGAAGCGAAAGAAGTGACACGGCTACCGTTCGACGTGGCAGGGGCGTATGGCGATACGCCCCTACAGCATGCGCTTGGGCACGCGGCAGTGCCCTGCGAAGCGCCTCACCGACGGGAGAGGGCCGTGCTATCTTGCAGGCCGTTTTTCCAACTGCTTGATGGTTCGTCTTCTCCTGGCGCTCGCGCTGTGCGCGCTGTGCCTCGGCCCCGGCGCTGAGGCGCAGCGCGCCGTGCTCTCCGGGGCCGTCGTGGACGCGGAGGACGGGCAGGCGCTCGCCGGGGTCAACGTGGTTCTGGAGCGCCAGGACGGGCAGACCTTCGGGCGGGCGACAGGCCGCGACGGGGGCTTCGCCTTCGGCGGCCTCCTGCCGGGGCGCTACGCGCTCGCGGCGACCTTCCTCGGCTACGACGCCTTCGCCGACACGCTCGCCCTCGCCTTCGGCGACCGGGTGACGCTGGAGATCGCCCTTGCCCCGGCGGAGACCGCGATGGAGACCGTGACCGTCGAGACCGAGCGGACGACGACGACCTCGGCCCCGGCAGGTCTCGTCCAACTTCGCCCGGCCGACCTCGCCGTGATCCCCGCGCCGGACCTCAGCGGCGACCTCGCGGGCGTGCTCACCGTCCAGCCCGGCATCGCCACGATCGGCGACCGCGGCGGTCAGCTCTACATCCGAGGCGGAACGCCGACGCAGAACCTCGTCCTCGTCGACGGGATGCGCCTCTTCCAGCCGTTCCACATCGTCGGGTTCTACTCGGCGTTCCCGGCCGAGATCGTGCAGCAGGCGGACGTCTACGCAGGCGGGTTCGGGGCGCGCTACGGCGGGCGGATCTCGTCGGTGATCGACGTGCAGACGAAGAACGGGAGCAAGCAGCGCTTCGGCGGGTCGGCGTCGCTCGCGCCGTTCCTGACCTCGGTCCGCGTCGAAGGGCCGATCGTGCCGGACGAGGCGTCGTTCGTGCTCAGCGTGCGCGAGTCGGTCGTGGAGCGCGTGGCCGAGCAGGTCGTCGGCGAGGCGCTGCCGTACCGCTTCGGCGACGCCTTTGGGAAGGTCCACTTCTTCACCGGGCCGGCGTCGTTCGTCAGCCTCACCGGGCTGCGCACGACCGACGCGGGGACCATCAGCGGGGTCGCCGACCAGACCCGGATCGACTGGACCAACGAGGCCCTCGGCGGGCGCTTCTTCTACCTCCCGCCCTCGGTCGCAGCGGCGCTCGACGTCACGGTCAACTACGCGGCTTACCGCTCCTCGTTCGAGCCGGACCGGGCTCCGGCGCGCGACGCCGACGTCAGGAGCTTCGGCGGGCAGTTCGCGCTCGCCTACTACCTGGGCCGCGCCGAGGTCCACTTCGGGTTCGGCGGCCAGACGCTGCTGTTCGACTACACCTTCGACCGTGCCGGACCGACCCAGCGCGAGCGCACGACCGAGGGCACGTTCTTCGTCGAGGCGGAGTTCGACCTCGGGCGCGGCGTCCGCGTCGAGCCGGGACTGCGGCTCCAGACCTTCCCGGCGCAGCAGCGCGACCTCTCGCTCGAACCGCGCCTGCGCGCCTCGTGGGCGGCCTCGCCCGGGCTCACGCTCAGCACCGCCCTCGGCCTCTACCGGCAGGAGATCATCGGGCTCAGCGACGAGCGCGACATCGGCGACGTGTTCACCGCCTGGGCCTCGATCCCCCAGAACGAGCCGACGCCGCGCGCGCTCCACGCCATCCTCGGGGCCGAGGTGCGGCCAACGGCCAGCCTCGCGCTCGGCGTGGAGGGCTACGCCAAGCAGCTCGACGCGATGCAGGTGCTGCTGGCCGACCGCGGCCTCGTCCGCTCCAACGGCGAGGTGTTCGGCGTCGACCTCCGCGCCGAGTGGGGCCGCCGCCCACTCACGCTCCTCGCCACCTACGGCTACTCGGCCTCGACCTACCGCAACGCACGCGAGGCGTACCGGCCGCCGCACGACCGCCGCCACCGGCTCAACCTTGTCGGCACCTTCGAGCGCGGGCCGTGGCGCCTAGCCGCGCGCTGGCAACTCGCCTCGGGCCGCCCGTTCACCCGCCTCGTCGGCGTCTTCGACGACCTCGGCGCGCCCGACCCCGCTGGCGAGTTCCTGACTGCTGAAGGCACCCCGGCAGTTATCCCCGAGGCTGTCCCGTTCCGCGGGCTGACCCCGTCGTACCACCGCCTCGACGTGTCCGCCGAGCGCGACTTCGACCTCGGCCCGGCCCTGCTCACACTCCAGGCTAGCGTCATCAACACGACCGACCGCGCCAACTTCTTCTACTACGACGCCCTCCGCGCAGACCGCGTCGACCAGTTCCCGCTGATCCCGTCGGTCGGCCTCCGCGTGGCGTTTGAGTGAGGATGCCAAGCATGGAAGACCGGAAGAGCGGAAGGATGGAAGACACCGAGGGCCGGGGTCGAGCTATGCTTGCCCGCTTTCGCTTCTCCTTCCTTCTCTTCTTGGTCGCTCTCCTCTCTCCTCTCGTCGGGTGCTCCGACGCGTTCGATCCGTTCGTAGAGTCGGACCAGACGTTCGCGCTCTACGGGTTCCTCGATGCCCGGGCGGGTACGCAGTTCGTCCGCCTCCAGCTCATCACGGCGCGGGCTGAGGGCGGGAGCACCGACGACGCCCGCGTGACCTCGACCGACCTCACGACGGGCGCGACCCTCGCCTGGCGCGACTCGCTCGCCCTGCCCGGCGAGGGGGCCTCCGGCACCGTGTTCGTCGCCGACTTCCAGCCCGTCGCCGGGCGCGCCTACCGGATCGAAGCCGTCCGGCGCACCGGCGGCGCAGCGACGACGGCCGAGGTCCGCCTCCCGTCCGAGCCCGCGCTGCGCCCGGACGACCCCGACGTGTTCAACGAGGTCGTGTCGCAGGTGCTGAGAATCGAGACCGCCGAGGTGCCGGGTGCGATTGCGGTCACGTACACCGTGCGGGCCGAGGGCGCAGAGCCACGCCGGTTCGACGTGGCCTACGACACCGCCGAGCCCGTGGACGCCGGCTTCGGCGTGCTCCTCAGCCTCTCCCGCGACGCCGGCACCGTCCTGTCGAGCTTCGAGCCCGGCGCCGAGGTCGAGTTGCTCGCGCTGGAGATCGCCTACGACGTGGTAGACGGACGGGCTGCCCCGGTCACGGGCGGGCTGGGACTCGTCGGCGCGGCGGCGCGGTTCACGAGCCGCTGGACGCTCGCGCCTGGGATCGTCGAGGCCCTCGGCTTCGTCGATGCCCAAGGGGCGAAGTGACGGCAGCGTGATGGACGGTACGTGCGGCGGGCGGTAGCTTCCGGCCTCACCCTGCCCTGCGCTCGTGCACACGCTCGTCATCATCCCGGCCTTCAACGAAGCCCGCTCCATCGGCCGTGTCATCGGCGACATTCCCGACGCCGTCGACGAGGTCGTGGTCGTCAACAACGCCTCGACGGACGAGACCGAGGACAACGCCCGCGCCGCCGGGGCGACGGTCCTCCGCGAGGAGCGACGAGGCTACGGCTCGGCCTGCCTGTGCGGGATCGCCTACGCCACGACCCGGCAGCCGGACGTGGTCGTCTTCCTCGACGGCGACTACTCCGACCACCCGGACGAGATGACCCGCCTCCTCGGCCCGATCCGGCGCGGCGCGGCCGACTTCGTCGTCGGCTCCCGGATGACGGGCGTGCGCGAGCCCGGCGCGATGCTGCCGCAGGCGCTCGTCGGCAACCGGATCGCGTGCACGCTCATGCGCTGGATCTGGGGCGCGCGCTTCACCGACCTCGGCCCCTTCCGCGCCATCCGCTTCGCCGACCTCCTCGCCCTCGGGATGCAGGACACGACCTACGGCTGGACCGTCGAGATGCAGATCAAGGCTGTCCGCGCCGGGCTCCGCTGCGCCGAGGTGCCCGTCTCGTACCGCCGCCGGATCGGCGTCTCGAAGATTACCGGCACGCTCGCGGGCACCGCGAAGGCGTCGGCCAAAATCCTGTGGACGATCGCCCGCTACGCCGCCGTGCCGGTGAAACGGTGGGACGGTAGGGCAGAGGACGGAGAACAAAAGACGGAGGACGGTAGGACTGCCGTCTCCGGGAGGTGATGCCGTCTCCGGGCTGGGGGTGAGCATGCTACGCCCCTACGGGGGCCGGTCGCCATCGCCCCGGTGCCGCCTGACCGTCCTCCGTCTCGCCAGTCCTCCGTCCCACCGAAGCGGAAGCGCTTCCGAAACCTTGAAGAGGCGGGCCGCGATTCAGTATCTTGGCTCCCTTCTTTCCGCCGCGCGTCCTTTAATCACCCGACCGAGCACTCATGCCACACAAGATCTGGTTCAACGGCGATCTCGTCCCCTTCGAGGACGCAAACATCCACGTCCTTTCCCACGTCGTCCACTACGGATCCTCCGTGTTCGAGGGCATCCGCTGCTACCAGACCGAGCGTGGCCCGTCCATCTTCCGGCTCGAAGAGCACATGCAGCGGCTCGTCGACTCGGCCAAGATCCACCGGATGGAGATTCCCTACTCGCTCGACGAGTTGTGCCAGGCGTGCGTCGACACCGTCGCCGAGAGCGGCCTCGACGCGTGCTACCTCCGCCCCCTCGTCTTCCGGGGCCACGGCCCGATGGGGGTCAACCCGCTCAACAACCCGGTCGAAACAGTCGTCGCCGTGTGGGAGTGGGGGAAGTACCTCGGCCCCGAAGCGCTCGAGCAGGGCGTCGACGTGCAGGTCTCGTCGTGGAACCGCAACGCGCCGAACACCACGCCGTCGCTCGCCAAGGCGGGGGCGAACTACCTCAACGCGGCGCTCATCAAGATGGAGGCCGTCAAGAACGGCTTCACCGAGGGGATCGCGCTCAGCGTGGACGGGCTGCTCTCCGAGGGCTCGGGCGAGAACCTGTTCCTCGTCAAGCGCGGCAAGCTCTACACGCCACCGACCGGACTCTCCGTCCTCCCCGGCATCACGCGCGACACGGTCATCGCGCTGGCCCAGGGCCGGGGCTACGAGATCGAGGAGAAGCTCATCCCGCGCGAGGCGCTCTACATCGCCGACGAGCTCTTCTTCACCGGCACCGCCGCCGAGGTCACCCCGGTCCGCTCGGTCGACCACATCCCGGTCGGCCAGGGGCGCCGCGGCCCTGTCACGGAGACGCTCCAGACGGCTTACCTCGACGCAGTCGAGGGGCGGTCCAGCCACGACGAGTGGATGACCTTCGTCGAGCCGAAGGGCCACGTCTCGGAGGCGGAGGAGGTCGCCGCCTGAGCACGTCCCATCTTTTGCGTACGTTAGACCTGCGCATCGCCGCCCGGAGCTTCGGCATCGGGCGGCGACTGCGTTTAAATTCTGGGCCCGCCCGGTTGATATAGGAGCTATCGCCCTCCCCCAAGCTAACTGCTGCTATGCTCGCTCGCGCGCTTCCCCTCGCTCTGCTCGTTGCCCTCGCCCCGCCGGCTGTAGCCCAGCCGGACATCAGCGCCCAGCCGCTCTACGGGACCGTTACGCTGAGCGCAGGCTTCCAGCCCGACCCCCACCGGAGCAGCGTCGTCGCAGGTGGCACGAGCGAGAACCCGGTCAACGGGGCCGGCTGCGTAGGCTACCTGAACATGGAGCGCCCTGACCTCGACCTGAACTACACGGCGGGCAGCTATCCGCTCCGGATCTCGGTGGACTCTTCCACCGACACCGCCCTCCTCATCAACCAGCCCGACGGCTCGTGGGTCTGCGACGACGACGGGGGCGACGGCAGCGACCCGCTCGTCGTGTTCTCGGAGCCCCAGAGCGGCAACTACAACATCTGGGTGACGACCTACAACGCCAACGCGCAGTCCGACGCCGTCGTCTCGATCACCGAGGCCGGGTCGCGCCAGGCGACGGCGTCCTCCGGGTCGCCGAACATCGGGGCGCAGCCGCTCTACGGCACGATGACCCTCTCGTCGGGCTTCCAGCCGGACCCACAGGTGAACACGATCCAGGCCGGGGGCAGCAGCGCCAACCCGATCAGCGGAGCCGGCTGCGTGGGCTACATCAACCTGGAGCGGCCCGACCTCGACCTCAACTTCACGCCGGGAGCCTATCCGCTCTACATCTACGTCCGTGCCGCGTCGGACACGACGCTGCTCGTCAACCTCCCCGACGGCTCGTGGGTGTGCAGCGACGACGCCACTGGCTCGAACCCGATGGTCCAGCTTTCCCAGCCGATGGCGGGCAACTACAACATCTGGGTGGGCACCTACCAGGCCGGCGCGACGCAGCAGGCGACGGTCTACGTCTCTGAAGTGGCCCCGGCCAAGTGACCCTCCTCAGGCCGGGACCTCGGCGGCCTGCCGCACCTTCTCCAGCAGGTGCGAGAGCATCCGGTGCTCGTCGTCGGTGAGGCCGCTGGCTAGCTCGTGCATCATGGCATCGACGGGGTGGTCGAGCCTCGCCAGGCGCTCCAGCCCCTCGTCGGTGATCCAGACCTCGACGACGCGGCGGTCGTGGTCGGCGCGGCGGCGGTCCACGAAGCCGGCCGTGCCGAGCCGGTTGAGGAGGCGCGTCACGTCGGGCGTCCGGTCCATGAGGCGCTCGCCGATGTAGCTGCAGGTCGCCCGCTCGGGGTGGCACCCGCGGAGGATACGCAGCACGTTGTACTGCGCCGGCGTCAGGTCGTGCTCGCTCATCACGTCAGCCAGCCGGCCCATGATGAAGGGCTGCGTGACCATCACGCTGAGCAGCGCCTCGTGGGCGGGCGAGGCGAAGCGGTCTTGTTTGATGAGGTCGGAGAGCGTGCTCACGGGTCCGGGCGTCGAAGTACTGTGTAGGTTAGGCGATGGAACCCGGCACCCCGCATTTGTTCCGGTCCAGCCGGGGCTAAACGAGGGGCCCTGGTACCTCAGAAACGGGTTCGGCGACGCCGAGGGGCAAGTGGAACGAGAACGACGAGCCATAGTCCGGGCGGCTCTCGATGCGGAGCCGCTGCCCGTGCGCCTCGAGGATGTGCTTGACGATGGCCAGGCCGAGGCCGGTGCCGCCCTGCGACCGGCTCCGGCTCCGGTCCACGCGGTAGAAGCGCTCGGTCAGGCGCGGGATCTCCTCGGCCGCCACCCCGATCCCGTCGTCCACGACGCTGACGCGGACCGTGCCCTCGGCGGTCGCGCGGGCGGCCACCTCGACGCGACCGCCGGGGTTGTTGTACTTGAGCGCGTTGTCGACGAGGTTAACGAGCACCTGCCGAAGCTGATCGCGGTCGCCGGTCACCGGCGGCAGGTCGGGCGGCACGCGGCGCAGGATCTGGGCCTCTTCGGCCTCGGCCACCGGCTCCAGCGACTCGGCGACGTCCTCGACGAGCGCGCTCAGGCTGAACCCGGCCTGGGTCATCGTCAACTCGCCGCTCTCGATCCGCGAAATCGCGAGCAGGTCGCGGGCGAGGCTGTCGAGCCGCTGCGCATTGCGCCCGATCTTGGCCACGAACCGGCGGTTGACGGCGGGGTCCTCGAGCGCCCCGCCGAGGAGCTGCTCGGCGAAGCCAGAGATGACGAAGATCGGGGTCTTGAGCTCGTGCGAGACGTTGCCCAGAAACTCGCGCCGGTAGTCTTCGAGCCGCTCGAGCCGCTCGATCTCCTGCTGGAGCGTGCGCCCAGCCCGGTAGACCTGCCAGAGCAGGGCGTCGAGCTCGTCCCGGTCCTCCGGCGACCGGAGCCGGCCGAGCGCGTCGAACCGCCGCTTGCGCGCCGAGCGGAGCGTGGCCCGGGCGAGTTCGAGCCGCCGCGCGACGAGCACCTGGACCGCCCCGTACGCCGCCAGGCCAGCGGCGAGGCCGAGGAGCGGCGGTGCCCACGCCTCCGGCATCCCCGCCAGCACCACGCCGAGCGCCACGCCCGCCACCACGGCCCCGGTGACGACAGCCGTTTTGAGCGCGAGCCGGTTGACCCGCCGCACGGGCGAGTCGGACATAGGCGGGGCAGGGGCGTCAGCGGCCACGAGGCGTCAGGGCTAGAAGAAGCCCGAAGCTACGCCACCGACTCGGCCAGCTTGTACCCGATGCCCTTGACGGTCTCGATCGTCCCGCTGCCGAGCTTCTCGCGGATCTTGCGGACGTGCACGTCCACGGTCCGGTCCACGACGTAGACGTCCGGCCCCCAGACGTGGTTGAGGAGGTCTTCGCGCGTGAACACCTTGCCTGGGTGCGAGGCCAGGAAGAAGAGCAGCTCGAACTCCTTACGCGGCAGGCGGAACTCCTCGGCCTCGCCGGCGGCGTCCCGCGTGACGAGGTAGCGGTCGCGGTCGATGACGAGGTCGTGGACGCGGAGCTGGCTCGTGGTGGCGGCCTCGGCACGCTCGCTGCGGCGCAGGAGGGCGCGGACGCGCGAGGCGAGGAGGCTCGGCGAGGTCGGCTTGGTGAGGTAGTCGTCGGCCCCGGCGTCGAGGCCGAGGATCTCGTCGCGCTCCTCGCTGCGGGCGGTCAGCATGAGGATCGGGACGAGGCGGAGGGTCGCGTCCTCGCGCAGCCGCTGGCAGGTCTCGAGGCCGTCCATCCTCGGCATCATGATGTCGAGCACGACGAGGTCCGGCCGCTCGGCTTTGGCGACGCGCAGCGCCTCCACGCCGTCCCGCGCCGTCAGCACGTCGAAGCCCTCGCGCTCGAGCGCGTACGAGAGGAGGTCGAGGAGGTCCTCTTCGTCGTCCACAAGCAGGACGGTCCCGGAGGAGAGGTCGAACGAGGGATCGGCCACGGCAGGGCGGAAAGGTGAGAGGGGGGCCAGCCTTTAAGGTAGGGCCTTCGGTATACCCTCGCTTTACGGGAGCGTTAAGAGAGGAGGAGCGGAGGGTGGGAAGAGCGGAAGAACGCAGGACTCACCGCTGGGCTAACCGTACCCGTTCTCGTCTCCGCTTCCGTTCCTCCGCGCTACTCGCTCGCCCTACCGCAGCGCGAGGCGGATCAGCTCCTCGGCCGTCACCGCGCCGTCGTGGTCGCGGAGCGCTTTGCGGATGCGCTTCTCGGCCTCGGCGCGGGCGAAGCCGAGCGACTCGAGCGCGGCGCGCGCGTCGGCCCGGACGCTCGCCGTGCCGTCGCCGCCGACGGCCGTCGCGCCCTCGAACCCGTCGAGGCTCGCCAGCCGGTCTTTCAGTTCGACGACCAGCCGCTCGGCGGTCTTCTTGCCGACGCCGGGGATGCGGGTGAGCACGCTCGCGTCGCCCTCCAAGATGTGGTCGCGCAGCGCCTCGGGCGACATCGCCGACAGCGCCGCGAGCGCCAGCTTCGGCCCGACGCCCGAGACACCGACGAGGGTGCGGAAGAGCGTCCGCTCGGCGTCGGTGGCGAAGCCGAACAGCGTCTCGGCGTCTTCCCGGATGTGGTGATGCGTCAGCAGCTTGACCGGCTTGCCCGCCGCCGGCAGCTTCTCGAACGACGACATCGGGATCAGGACGTGGTACCCGATGCCCTGCACGTCGACGACGGCGTCGGTGGGCGACTTGGCGGCGAGCGTGCCGGAGACGTAGGTGATCACGGTCGGGAGGTCAGGCAGTCTAGGGTCGAGAGTCGGGTGAAGGTACGCCGCCCGAGTGACAGCACCTCGTCAGCCCCGAAGCGCCCTGAACCTCGCATCGGACCGAGCGTTCCAGAATAAATACACCCGCGCCATGCCCCGATCCAAAGCCTTCGACCCCGACGCCGCGCTCGACCGCGCCGTCGACCTGTTCTGGCAGCGCGGCTACGAAGCCGTCTCGATTCAGGACCTCGTCGATCACCTCGGGATCAGCCGCAGCAGCCTCTACCAGACCTTCGGCGACAAGCAGGCGCTCTGGCTCGCGGCGCTCGACCGCTACAAGCAGCAGGGCGAGGGCGAGGCTCGGCTCCTGCGTGAGTCGGAGACCGAACCGCTCGCCGCGCTCCGGCGCTACTTCCAGGCCATCGTGGACTATGCCGCCGCCGACGCGGACTACCGGGGCTGCCTCCTCGCCAACGCCGCCGTCGAGCGCGGCCCATCAGACGCCGAGACAGCGCGCCGGGCCGAGGCCGCTCTCGCCGGGATGCAGCAGACCTTCGAGCAAGTCATCCAGCGAGCGCAGGCGGCAGGCGAACTGCCTGCGGATCGGGCTGCGACGGCACTCGGGCGCTACCTCGCCAACGCCGTCTACGGGCTGAAGGCGACCGCACGGCTCGGCCCGTCGAAGGCCGCGCTGCAAGATGTGGTAGACCAGACGCTGCGGACGCTGGAATAAAAATCCACTACTCGTCGGAACAGACAGACGCGCTCAGCATATTTAGGAACGATCATTCCAAATAGGTGTCATTCTCAAGACACTGCCTTCTGCGACGCACGCCTCGGTGGCCCCCCGCCACCTTCTGCCGGCTTCGCTATCCACACCCAACCCTCTACCGTCATGTCTCAGTCCCAGAACGTTCTCGTCACCGGCAGCAGCAGCGGCTTCGGTCTGCTGATCGCCCGCACCCTTCTCACCGGCGGGCACACCGTCTTCGCCACCATGCGCGCGCCCGAGGGCCGCAACGCGGAGGCCGCTGCCGACCTCAGCGCCTTCGCAGACGAAACCAGCGGCACCGTCCACATCCTTGACCTCGACGTGACCAGCGATGCGTCCGTCGACCAGGCCGTCCAGCGGGCGATCAGCCTGGAGGGTCACATCGATGTGGTGGTCAACAACGCGGGCTTCGGTGGCGGCGGACTGACGGAGACGTTCACGGTGCCGCAGTTCGAGACGATGTTCGACGTCAACGTATTCGGCGTGCAGCGCGTCAACCGCGCGGTGCTCCCTGCGATGCGGGCGCGCGGCAAGGGCCTGCTGGTTCACATTTCCAGCACGCTGGGCCGCGTCGTCCTCCCGTTCTCCGGTGCCTACACGGCGTCCAAGTTCGCCGTCGAGGGACTGGCCGAAAGCCTGCGCTACGAACTGGCTCCGACGGGCGTGGACGTGGCGATTGTCCAGCCGGGTGGTTTCGGCACTAACTTCTTCGACAGCATGGTCCCCGGTGCCGACGACGCCCGCGCCGAGAGCTACGGCCCTCTCGCCGAGATGCCTGGTCAGATGTGGAGCGGCGTCGGCGAGATGCTCCAGGGCGACGATGCCCCCGATCCCCAAGAGGTCGCCGACGCGGTGGCGACGCTCATCGCCACCCCGGCGGGCGAGCGCCCTCTGCGCGTCGTGGTAGACCCGATGACGGGCGGCGACGGCGCGAAGGCGATCAACGAAACCGCGGCCCATGTGCAGCAGCAGACGCTCGAAGGGTTCGGCATGGAAGGCCTGCTGTCCGTCCAGCCCGCCGAAGCCTCGTGAGCCTCCGCGGAGGAGTATGCTCGGACCTCGCCGTCGCGTTCTTCGCGTCGCCGGGAGGCGAGCTACGTCACCGGCGACACGCTGCCGGTCGACGGCGGTATGAGCGTCTGACCCGCAGTGCGCCTGGTGATTGCCGAGGCTCCGCCGGCACCCCGGCGGGGCCTCGGCGTTTAGCAAGCTCCTCTCTCACCTCACCCTTCTGCTCCATGCCTGCCCGCCTCGGCCACCTCCGCCTCGACGTCGAAGACCTCGCTCGCGCCGCCCAGTTCTACACCGAGGTCTTCGGCCTCACCGTCCACGAGCGTGCCACAGACGACGCGAGCCACTACGCCTTCCTCACCGACGGCCAGGGGATGCACCACCGGCTCGTCCTCCGCCAAGCCCGCGACGAGGCCGGACGCGACCTCGACGATGCGACGCGGCTCGACCACTTCGCGTGGGAGGTCGAGGACGAGACCGCGCTCCTCGCCGCTGTCGAGAAGCTGAAGGCGATGGACGTGGAGATGAGTCTGGAGGAGGCCGGGATCGCGTGGCAGTGCTACTTCCGCGACCCCGAGGGCGTCCGGCTCGAACTCTACTGCGACCGCCGCACCCGCGCCGGCGGGCGTCCGCTCTGGCAGGGGCAGCAGGAGAACCTGACGCTGAAAGCGCTCCGCGAGGCTGCGGGCTAGGCCTCCGTCTCCTTCGGCAGCGAGCGGGTGCGCTTCATCACGATCGGGATGCGGCGGCCGTGGCCGAACGCCTTCGCCGAGACGCGCAGCCCCGGCGGGGCCTGCCGCCGCTTGTACTCGTTCCGGTCCACCATCCCGAGCACGCGTGCCACGAGCGCCGGGTCGAAGCCCGTCCGGTGGACGATCTCGCGGAGGTCGAGCAGCTCCTCGATGTAGAGCTGGAGGATCAGGTCGAGCACGTCGTAGGGCGGGAGCGAGTCGGAGTCGAGCTGGTCCGGGCGGAGCTCGGCGCTGGGCGGCTTGGTGATCGTGCTTCGGGGGATGAGGTCGCGCCCGGCGCGGGCGTTGACGTGCTCTGCGAGGGCGTAGACCTGCTGCTTGAAGACGTCGGAGAGGACCGCGAGGCCGCCCGACATGTCGCCATAGAGGGTCGCGTAGCCGACGGCCATCTCGCTCTTATTGCCCGTCGTGAGGAGGAGCTTGTTGAACTTGTTCGAGACCGCCATCAGCGTCACGCCCCGCGCCCGTGACTGGACGTTCTCCTCGGCGATGCCCTCGTCCGTCCCCACGAACAGACCCGACAGCATCGTCCCGAACGCGTCGACCGCCGGGACGATGGGCACCTCGTGGAAGGCGATCCCGAGTCTCTCGGCGAGCGCCCGCGAGTCGTCCACCGAGCCGGGCGACGAGTACTTCGACGGCATCGTGATCCCGGTGACGGCGTCGGCCCCGAGCGCTTCGACCGCGAGCGCGCACGTCACCGCCGAGTCGATCCCGCCGCTGAGACCGATGAGCGCGCCGTCGAACGCGCCGGTTTTCTCGTAGTAGTCCCGGATGCCCATCACGAGCGCGTCGTGGAGGTCGGTGATGGGGTCGTGCTGCATCGGGCACGGGCCGGTCTCCGCTTCAGTGTCCCACACGAGCAGCGCCTCCTCGAAGCTCGGCGCGCAAAGGATGCGGGTGCCCCGCGAGTCGTGGACCCGGCTGTCGCCGTCGAAGAGGATCTCGGTGTTGGCCCCGACCTGGTTGACGAGGACGAACCCCAGACCGTGCTCGCGGCAGCTCTCGGCGATGACGGCGTTGCGCGCTTCGTGCTTGCCGAGCGCGAACGGCGAGGCCGAGATGTTGACGTAGAGGTCGGCCCCGGCGTCGGCGAGGGCGTCGATGGGGTTGGCGGCGTAGAGGTGGACGGCGGCGTGCTCCTCGTTATTCCACATGTCCTCGCAGACGTGCAGCCCGAGCCGGACGCTACGGAAAACGACCGGCTCACACGCCGTCCCCGGCTCGAAGTAGCGGACCTCGTCGAACACGTCGTAGGTCGGGAGCAGCACCTTCCGCACCTCGGCGACCTGCTCGCCGCCCTCAAACAGCAGCGCCGCGTTGAAGAGCCGCTTGCCAATTGCGCTCGGGTTCTGCACCGGCGCGCCGATCAGCACCCCGATCTCCGGCGGTACGGCGACGGCGATCCGCTCGATGGTCGCCTCTACATCGTCGAGGAACGCTTCGCTCTCCAGCAGGTCGAGCGGCGGGTAGCCGACGACGCACAGCTCGGGGAAGACGGCGAGGTCGGCTCCGGCCTCGGCCGCGCGGCGGGCGAAGGCGACGATGGTATCCGCGTTGCCGTCGAGGTCGCCGACGGTGGGGTTGATCTGGCAAAGGGCAATCTTCATGGGCGTAGTCAGTATTATCGCTTCCGCATTAACGAGCGACAACAATCACTGCCTCGCACCAATCTCAAGAGAGGTCGAAACGAGCCGGTGAGGCTGTCACCTTGCAAGCAGACTATGAAAGTTATAACTACGACGACGACGATTGCTTCCTACTGTGAAGAAATGGAAGAGGAGAAGCTTGTCATTAACCGCGACTACCAGCGCTCGCACAAGGTATGGCCGGTCAAGGCCAAGTCATATCTAATCGACACTATCCTCCTTGGTTTTCCCGTACCAAAGCTTTCTCTATATCAAAAGACTGATCTAAGAAGCAGAAAGACTATAAAGGAGATAGTGGATGGGCAGCAGCGTAGCATGACCATCTTCGAGTTCTCAAAAGACAAATTTAAAATAACCGGCGACAGCGAGTTCTCAGGACGTAATTTTTCAAACCTCGAAGAGGATCAGCAGGCAGCATTCCTAGAGTATCAGTTGAGTCTGGATTTATTCGTTGGTGCGACAATGGAGCAGATACGACAGGTATTCAGAAGAATAAACTCATATAATGTACCCCTTAACAGACAAGAGTTACGTCATGCTACCTTTCAAGGAGAGTTTAAATGGTTCATTGTAAGGCTGGTTGAGCGTTACGCTCAATCATTGAAAGATATTGGCGCTTTCAAAGAGAGTCAGCTAAGTAGAATGAAAGACGCCAATCTATTGACAGAAATAATTGATGCCGCTGAAAACGGAATTGTTAGCGCATCAGATACTAAGCTCGATGATTTCTACAAAGAACACGACAAGTTATTTGAATTGAAAGAGGAATATGCTTCTCTGGTTGATCGCGCCTTCGACTACTTACTAGAATGGAATGAGATCCACAACAGTCCAGTTGTAAAGCCTTACAACCTATACACACTATTCTTGGCGCTAATGCATCACATGCGTCCGTTTGACAGCTTACAGGAGGAATACATGGTAGATGAGCCGCAAGTTATCGACAGTGGAGCTACCCTGCAGTCTTTGAGCGAGGTTGCCGATGTTCTATCTGAACCGGAGAGGGCAGATACTGATTTCAACGACTTTACTGAGGCAAACTCGAAAGCCACCAACAGAATTGGGCCGCGGAAAACACGATTCAAGTTCCTATGCTCTAGAATCAAGCTGCAGCATTAGGGATGAGAGCATCTTCTAAACTTAGTAGCTTAGAGAAAAGTTGCTGCAGAAGACTTAGGCAGATTCAGGTGATCATCAGGGGAACTGATCTGACTAGTCCTTGGTGGGGAAGCCGTTTTGGATTAGGATATACAATTATCGAAATACAAAATACATGGTATAACTTTTCCAGATCGTACTATATGTCATATCTGAAAAACCTCTAACATCTACTGGGACGAAAGTTGCGTGTGCTTCAGGCTCTGGCTACAACGACCATATTGGAAAGGTGATAGTCCATTTTAACCCGTGGGCCACGCCGAGGTCTGACGGTACGTGGCATCGCAGAACTGAACCAGCATGGCATGATCCCAATGTGCTAATGACAAGCTGTAGCTTGATTGGTGCATCCAACCTGACTGATGTCCAGTCTGCATTTTCAAGTGGCACGCGAGTTTTCGGAGATCTCCCGGTGTTCAGGAATTATTTTGCACATAGAAATGAAAGAACACAGGAGGCAGCAATGAATGTGATGCCTCAGTATGGAATTCCTGCTTCGCTCAGGCCATATCAGGCACTAATGCGTAAGGGCATCGGGCGACACCAGGCACTCATCCACGATTGGATAGACGATATCGTGTTCACAGCAAGGTACCTCTGCCATTGACGCTAAACCTTTGCAGTGACTTGCTCCTTGCGATTCAATTGGAGTTGCCCCGCGCAATGTAGATGTGCCTGATTTAAAGCTGGTCTTGTAACGACAAACTGGGGTTTCTACTACAGACTTCCGACTCACATTGGCTGACAAACGCAGGATGCTAAGCACTGGATTGACACGCTCGGGCTAGAGCCACCGCCGGAGGAGGGCGGCTGGTACCGCGAGGTCTACCGCGCCGCGGAGTCGATCCCGACGGACGGCCTGCTCCAGCGCTTCGACGGCCCGAGCACCTTCGCCACCTCGATCTACTACCTCCTGCCGGGCGACGAGGTCTCCGCCTTCCACCGCGTCCGGCAAGACGAGACGTGGCACTTCTGCGAGGGCAGCCCGCTGACCCTCCATACGCTCGGCGCGGCAGGGACCTACGCGCAGCTTCACCTCGGTCGGGCCGTCCCGGACCAGCAGTTCCAGATCACCATTCCCGGCGGCACCTTCTTCGCCGCTACGGTCGATGACCCGGCGGCGTTCGCGCCCGTCGGCTGTACCGTCGCTCCCGGCTTCGAGTTCGCCGACTTCGAGGCCCCGTCGCGGGCCGCCCCTCTGGCGCAGTAACCCCGAGCACGAAGCCCTCATCCGCCGTCTGACGCGGGCGTAGCGCGTCGAGGATGAAGCGAGACCCCCATTACAACGTCATCCTGAGCGAGCAAAGCGAGTCGAAGGATCTCTCCGGGTACGGCGCTCAAGCATGGCGCGACTTCGTGCGCGAGTCTTCATCGCTTCCTCCGTAGAGATGGGCTAGGCCGAACCTTCGGGTTCCTCGACTGCGCTCGGGATGACATCGGGGCCTAAGCGCAAGAACCGGCCTGTGAACCGGTACGCACCGCCGGGGTTACATTGCAGGACGCGGCGAGGACAACGATGGACTACCGAGACATCATCACTATCGAGCCGGGGAAGCGTGGCGGCAAGCCCTGCATTCGCGGGATGCGGATCACCGTCTACGACGTGCTCAGCTACCTCGCCTCGGGGATGAGTGTCGAGGAGGTATTGGACGACTTCCCGTACCTGACGCGGGAGGACGTGTTAGCATCGCTGAGCTACGCGGCAGAGCGAGAGCGGACGAAGATCGTTACGGTATGAACTGAAGAGCAGCCGGGCACAAGCTGCGTCGCAACAGAGGCAGACCCAAACCGCCGCCCGACAGCAAGCTCCGATGAAGCTCCTCTTCGATCAGAACCTTTCGCCTCGCCTCGCCTCTTCCCTCGCCGATCTCTTCCCCAATTCGGCACACGTCGCAGCGCTGGATCTCGACCGAGCCGATGATCGGGAGATCGTAGCCTTTGCTCGGCGAGAAGGCTTTGCCATCGTAACGAAGGACGCCGACTTCGACGACTTGCGGCTCCTACTTCCCGATGCTCCTCGTATCATCTGGGTGCAGCTCGGCAATTGCTCGACGCAAGACCTCGAGCATTTGCTGCGTCAGAATGCGGACGCCATTCAGGCGCTCGGTGCTGATCCTACCGTCACCCTGCTCTCGCTCCGCTGATGGACCCGAACGAGGACGCCCGACCGCTGGACGAGGCCGAGCCGCCGGACCCGGTGCCGGAGAGCAAGAAGGCGAAGCAGGCTGCGTCGCCCAGGACGGAACGCTCAGCCACATGGTGACGTGAGACCCAAAAGCAAAGAAGGGCCATGACGACTACGGAAACCCAGTTCGTGACGGATGACGCCGGGCAGCGCATCGCCGTACTCATCGGCCTCGACCGCTACCAGCAATTGCTCGACGCCGTCGAAGAAATTGATTCGATCCGCGCCTACGACGAGGCGAAAGCGAGCGGCGAC
Source organism: Bacteroidota bacterium (assembly GCA_038746285.1). Taxonomy (NCBI): domain Bacteria; kingdom Pseudomonadati; phylum Bacteroidota; species Bacteroidota bacterium. The sequence goes on along the minus strand of JBCDKT010000017.1, from coordinate 39,320 downwards.
GAGGCGATCCCGTTCGACGAGGCAACGCGCGAGATCGAACAGAACCGGGGCGCCGGGTGAGCTACCGCGTCGAGATCCTCCGGCGCGCCGCTAAGTCGCTCGCGAAGCTGCCGGAACGGGACTACGAGCGGGTCCGCGATGCTGTCCGTGCGTTGGGGACTGACCCGCGGCCACCGGGCTGCAAGAAACTGGTCGGGCGCGAGGGCTGGCGCATTCGGATCGGTCGCTACCGGGTGATCTACGAGATCGCCGACGTGGTTCGCGTAGTCACGGTGCTCGACGTGGGTCATCGCAAAGACATCTACGAGTAAGCGCAGCCTGTTCCCCCTCCTGCCGCCGCCCGATTCATGGACCCGAACGAGGACGCCCGACCGCTGGACGAGGCCGAGCCGCCGGACCCGGTGCCGGAGAGCGAGAAGGCGGACCAGGCCACGTCGCCCACCGCCGACGCCACGCCCGAAAGCTCGACCGAGGCGGCGCTCGAAGCCGAAGCAAGGCTCGAATCGGCAGGCAAGGCACCGAGGACCGGAGCCACGCCGCCCGAAGAGCAGCGCGAGAGCGCGGCTGGCCTCGTCGCCGGTGGGATTTTGCTGAGCCGCCTGATCGGATTCGTCCGCGAGCGCGCCATCGGCTACTTCTTCGGGGTCGGGCCCCACGCCGACGTGTTCCGCGTTGCCCTCCGCGCGCCGAACCTCCTGCAGAACCTCCTCGGCGAGGGGACGATTTCGGCGGCGTTCATCCCGATCTACAGCCGGATGCTGGAGCAGGGGCGGCCCGAAGACGCCGGCCGGTTCGCCGGGGCCATCCTCGGGCTGCTCACCGCGCTCGTCGCCGTGCTCGTCACGCTCGGCATCCTCCTCGCCGAACCGCTGACGACGCTCCTCCAGCCGGGCTGGCTCGGCGACGCCGAGAAGGTCGTCGCGGGCGAGATCGCGGTCGACCGGTTCCGCCTCGCCGTGCAGGCCGTCCGCGTCACGTTCCCGATGACGGGGCTCCTCGTCCTCAGCGCGTGGGCGCTCGGGGTGCTCAACAGCCACCGCAAGTTCTTCCTGCCGTACGTCGCGCCGGTCTTCTGGAACGCCGCCATCATCGGCGCGCTCATCTGGGCCGGGTTCACCTTCTTCGACGACCCGACGGCGCTCGACGAGCTCGACGTGATCCCGGTTGACGCCCTCAACCGGCTGCTCTTCGCCGGGCTGTGGGGCGCGCTCGTCGGCGGGGCGCTCCAGTTCGGGGTCCAGCTTCCGGCGGTGCTCCGCGTGATCCGCGGCTTCCGGCCGTCGTTCTCCACGAAAGTCGAGGGCGTCCGGCAGAGCATCAACGCGTTCCTGCCGGTCCTCGCCGGGCGCGGGGTCTACCAGATCTCGGGCTACCTCGACCTGCTCCTCGCCGGGTTCGCCGCCGTCGGCGCGATCTCGGCGCTGACGTACGCGCAGGTGCTCTACACGCTCCCGGTCTCGCTCTTCGCGATGAGCGTCGCGGCGAGCGAGCTGCCCGAGTTGTCGCGCCTCTCGGGTGCCCGCCCCGAGGCGTTCCTCGGCCGGATCGACCGCTCGCTCCGGCAGATCCTGTTTATGATTGCGCCGAGCGTGGTCGGCTTTCTCATCTTCGGCTTCCTCGTCGTGGCCGTCCTCTACCAGACCGGCTCGTTCGACCTCGACGACACCTACCTCGTCTATTTCGTCCTCGGGGCCTACGCCCTCGGCCTCCTCGCGACGACCGTCTCGCGGCTTCTCCAGAACGCGTTCTACGCGCTCGACGACACCAAGACGCCGGCCCGGATCGCGGTCGTCCGCGTCGCGGTCTCGGCGACGATTGGTGCGGGGCTGATGTTCGCGCTGGACCGGTACTCCGTACCGGAGCTCGTCGGGATTCCGGCCGAGGGGCGGCCACTGCGGATCGGCGCGGTCGGCCTCGCGCTCGGGTCGAGCGTCGGGGCGTGGGTCGAGCTGTGGCGGCTGCGCGCAGCGCTCCGGGCCGAGGTCGACGCCTTCCGCCTACCCGTCGGGCGGACGGTGCAGATGCTCGGCGTAGCGCTCCTGGCAGCCGTCCCGGCAAGCCTCGTACGGTGGCTCGTCCCGGTCGAGCCGTTTCCGGTCTGGGCCTACGGCGCGGCGATCCTCGCGCTCTACGGCGTCGGCTACCTCGCGCTCGCACACCTCCTCGGCTTCGACGAGGGCGAGGCGTGGACGGGCAAGATCACACGACGGCTTCGGAGGACATGATGAGCGTGGAGGGTAGAGAGAGACTGAAAGGCGATGCGCGGGCGATCTTCGAGGCAGCGGTGGAAGGCGTGCGGCCTTCGGCGCTGCTGGAGCGGGTCGATCTCGACGAGCACCTCGACCGGCCACTCGACGGGTACCGCCGCGTCGCGCTCGTCGGCGCGGGCAAAGCGTCAATGGCGATGGCGGGGATACTGGAGGCGCAGTCCGGCGATGCGCTCGGCGAAGGCCTCGTCGTCGTGCCGCACGGCTACCGGGCGACGTTCCCCGCGGGGCAGCCCAGGCCGAAGCAAACCGAGGTCGTCGAGGCTGGCCACCCCGTGCCGGACGCGGCTGGAGTGCAGGCAGCACAGCGCGTGCTGGGCCTCACCGAGAGCCTGGGGCCGGAGGACCTGCTGCTCGTCGCGCTCTCCGGCGGCGGCACCTCGCTCTGGCCCGCCTTCGCCGGGAGCATCGCGCTCGGCGACGCCAGAGAGACCTTCCACCTCTTGCTTCATGGAGGCGTCGATGTCCGCGCAGCCAACACTGTCCGGCGGCACCTGTCGCGCATCGGCGGTGGCGGCCTCGCCCGCGCCGCGCACCCTGCCTCGGTCCTCGCCCTCGTTGTCTCCGATGTAGTCGGCGACGACCTCCTCACGATTGCCAGCGGCCCGACCGTGCCCGACCCTACGACCGCGGCCGACGCCCGGACCGTGCTCCGGCAGGTCGGGCTGTGGGACGAGGTCCCCGCTTCGGTACGCGACCACCTCAGTCAGAACGAGGCCGAGCAGCAGGCCGGGTCGGACCGCGTGCGGACCGTCCTGGTCGGGTCGAACCGCGACGCCCTCCACGCCGCCGAGGCCGAGGCTAGGCAGCGGGGCTACGCGGTGGTCCGTGCGGCGAAGCCGGTGACGGGCGAGGCCCGCGCGGTCGGGCGGCGGCTCGCCGCCGAGGCGCTCGCGGTCGAGGCCGCCCGTCCGACCTGCCTGCTCTGGGGCGGCGAGACGACGGTGACCGTCACCGGCGACGGACGCGGCGGGCGCAACCAGGAAGTTGCCCTCGCCGCCGCGCTCGCGCTCGACGAGACGGATAGAGAGATTATCGTCCTCAGTGGCGGCACCGACGGGATCGACGGGCCGACCGACGCGGCCGGGGCGTGGGCGACGCCGCAGACGCTCGCCCGCGCCCGGACGCTCGGCCTCGACCCCACCGACTACCTCGCCCGCAACGACGCCCACCCGTTCTTCGACGCGCTCGGCCAGCTCCTCCGGCCGGGGCCGACGCACACGAACGTAATGGACGTGCAGGTCGCGCTCGTCCAGCCGGCATCAGGGTTGTAACCCTGGCAGGAATGCCCCGTAGGTGCTAAGCGTTTAGCATCCTCACGAGACCCCGCCTGCCATGCGCCGCTCGCTTCTTGCCCTCGCTCTGCTCGCCGCCGTCGCGCTCACCGCCGCCTCCATCCTGCCTCCTGAGCCGGACGACGAGGAGCACGCCGTCCGCGCCGCCATCGAGTTCTACTTCCAGGGCCACGCCACCGGCGACGGCACCCACTTCGAGCAGGTCTTCCACCCCGAGTCCGAGCTGATGTGGATGCGCGACGGCGCGTTCAACCAGCGGACCAGCGCCGACTACATCGGCGGGGCGCGCGGCGTCCCGGCCGACGACGAGGCCGACCGCGCCCGCCGCATCACCGACATCGACATCACCGGCGACGCGGCCGTCGTCCGTCTCGAACTGGACTATCCCGGTGCCCTCATCACCGACTACATGTCCATGCTGAAGGTCGACGGGCGGTGGCAGATCGTGAACAAGATCTTCCACGTCGAGCCGAAGTAGTGCCGTTGGGCTCGGCACAAAAAAGAGGCAGCCCCCGTCAGAGGCTGCCTCTCGCTGTTCGGTGTGAACCGGGCCTTCAGCTGCGCGCGGCCTTCAACTCGTCTTGGACCTGCGAGGCCTCGACCATCTTCTGGCGGAACTCGTAGTGCCCGTTCTGCTTCTTCGAGGCCATGATGACCTTCGCCATGCTGCGCGCGCTGGCGTCGGCTCCACGGTTGGTGCGCTGGTTCTTGGAAACTTTCTTCGCCATAGGTCCGGGTGGTCAGGGGGCGCCGGAGCGCTCGGGTTTACTTGATCTCGCGGTGGAGCGTGTGCTTGCGGAGAACGGGGTTGTATTTGCGCAGTTCCAGCCGCCCAGTCGTGTTGCGGCGGTTCTTGGTCGTGGAGTAGCGCGAGGTGCCCGGTGCTTCGGTGCACTCGAGGGTCACCTGGTGGCGAACGTCTTTGCCTTTGGCCATGACAGCGTCGGGTTAGCGGTGGGAGGGGCGGAAGCTCAGATGCGGACGCCCTGGGCGCGAGCCTCCTTGAGCACGGCCGAGACCCCCTTCTTGTTGATCGTCTTGATCGTCTGCGCCGAGACGCGCAGCGTCACCCAGCGGTCCTCCTCGGGAATGTAGAACCGTTTCTTCTGGAGGTTCACGTTGAAGCGCCGCCGGACTTTGTTGTTGGCGTGCGAGACGTGGTTGCCCGACATCGGGCCTTTGCCGGTGAGTTGATCTTTGCGCGCCATCGGGGTAGGGGCGGGATAGTTGTGCGAAAGCAGAAGAGGAAGGTAGCCCACTCCTCCGGCCGAGCGCAACCCTGCGAGCCGCCCAACCATCCAGAAGCGTGCGGATTTCGGGTTAAGGCGGTCTGTAGCGATACGGTAAAGCACGGCTCGGCCGGCCCCCTGTAAACGGGGAGCGCCGGCAGCGATATGCTCGCTACCGGCGCCCCCCTTCCCTTCTTCCCTTCACCATGGAAGAATCGTCCTGCAGAGTGGTTTTCTTTAGAACAAGCCGAATCGGACCTGCACCAGGTGGTTGTAGCGCTCGAGCTGTCCTGGCAGGCGGCCGTCCTCGACACCGTAAAATACGTAATCCAGACGGAAGAACGACGTGTGGATGCCGGTCCCGAAGGTCGGGTAGCCCTGGCTGATGCCCAGGCGCAGCGCCAGCAGCCCGGCCACGGTCGCCTGCCCGCCGAGGCGGAACTTGGAGAGGAACGGCTGCTGCACCTCCGAGGTGGACCGGCTCAGGTAGTCCAGCGCCACGCCGAGGTCACCGAGCACCGGCAGCGAGGGGATCGCCGGGTGCCGGTAGGCCGCCCCGAGCCGGACCGCCGGCTCGCCGTCGCGCCCGTCGAGCACGCTCAGGATGTTCTGGACCTCGGCGTCGTCGGTCGCGGCGTCGCCGCCGGTGAGGTCGAGGGCGCGGAAGAGGTCGTAGCTGAAGTTGCCGCCGACGAGGTCGTAGACCGCAAGGCCGAAGTCGAGCGAGCCCGGCAGCGTGGCCACGGCGTCCGTGTACTGGAGGCCGAGGTCGAAGGTGACCGTGGAGCCGTTGACGAAGTAGAGCTGCTCGTTGTCCGGGTCGATGGCGAGAAAGTCCTTGTTCTTGTACCCGATGTAGCGGCGGACGTACTTGCCCGTGATGCCGACCGAGAGGTTGGTCGTCGGCACGGCCGCTGCGCCGGAGAGCGCGACGATGGCGTCGGACTGGCTGAAGAGGTCGAGCACCGGGATGCCGGTACCGTTGTCCTCAAAGCGGTAGCGCGTCGTGTTGTGCGCGAAGAGCCCGGCCCCGACCGCGTAGTTGCCGAACCCGACCATCACCGACGGCAGGAGGGCGGCGGCCTGTCCAACCGTCGGGCGGCGGCCCTGCGCCAGCGCGTCGGTGAACAGCGCCCGGTTCTCCTCCGTCAGCGGCACGTCGATCCCGTCGTCAAGCGCGGGGCTGACGCGGTCCGTGACGAAGCTGAGGTCGTCGAAGAACTTGCTGTTCAGCTCTCCCTGGACGCCGAGGATGTCGATGCGCGGCTTGGCCAGCCCGGCACTCGCCAGGTGCGCCGGGTTGTAGAAGAACGCCGTCTCAGGCCCCGAGAACGCGACCCCGGCATCGCCCATGCCGAGCACTTGCGAGGACGGCACGGCGGCGCGGGCGTACTGGTCGTACCGCTGCGCCTGCGCCGGAAGGCTGAGCACAGCCGCGAGGACGAGGGTGAGCGTGATGCGGAGTGGAGCGTTGGGCATGGCAGGGCGGGGTGGACCTGGAGAATGGGCGGGGCGGCGTCGCGCAGTCGCGAGGCACCGCCCCCCAGCTATCGGCGTGCAGGCGAGTGGGTTTAATCGCAGAAACGACTCACGTCCTCCTGGAAGGTCACGTACAGTTCGAGGGCCTCGTCGCGCAGGTCTTCCAGCGTCTCGCTGCCGTCGTCGAAGACGAGCAGGTCAATCGAGAACAGCGCCTGCCCGACGTCGGCGACGCGCCCGTCGATCCGGTCGTAGAGCAGGTCGAGCGTCGGCTCGTCGGCCACGCAGAACCCGAGCCGCCGGTTGTCCTCAGAGCCGACGAGATACCAGTCCACGGGGAGGTCGGGCTGCTCGAAGATGCCGCTGTAGGCGTCGAGGATGAGGCCGACGGCGTTGAGCTGGAGCGCCGTCCGCACGAGGTTCTGGTCGCCGTCAAAGGTGTCGTAGATCTCCTGCGACGCCGCGGCTCGGTCGTAGACCACCTCGCCGTCCACGATAGCTTCGCAAGGGCTCAGGGCGAGGAGCTGGGACGGCAGCACCGACCCGTCTGCGCCGCCGAGCAGTTCCCTCACCCGCTCAAGCGTCGGGAGCGACGCGATGATGTCGCCGTACCCTCCGAACTCGGTCGGGTCGAACACCTCGCGGTCGGTCTCGCTGGACGTGTAGGAGCAGGCCTCGACCTGCGAGCGCGAGGCGAACGGTGCGCGGAAGCCGCCCTCGGCGCTCTCGGTCGCGTCGGAGATGAAGTTGGAGACCTGGCTGATGAGATCGACCGAGTTCAGCCCGTCGCGCTGCATGAGCGTCGTGGCGAGTTCGAGGCGGACGACGGCGTTCGCGGGGTCCTCGGCGAAGGCCTCTTCGAGGAGTTCGACGGCGCGCTCGAAGTCGCCATTGGCGCGGGCGAAGCGGGCGTCGTCGACGAGGTTCTCGACGCTGCCGCCCTCGCTGTAGGCTCCGTCGAGGAGGTTACAGCCGGAGACGGTGAGCGCCACCGCGAGGGCCGAGGCGATGAGGGTGTGTTTGAATCGCAGCATGAGGGTCAGGCTAAAATGAGAGGCAAAGGGGCTGATACCGGCGTATCGCGTCGCGCTGAGAGGTCCTGAAAGGGAGTCTTTTACCCCCCCGCCATTGTAACCTTTTTGCACCGTGCCTGCAAGCCCACAAACCTCTCGCCTACCCGCTCCGAACGGCGTGGGCCGGCTCCACGGCCGCCGCCCGCGCCGCCGGATACAGCGCTGCCGCCGCGCACAGCCCGACCGCGACCGCCACAATCGCCACCACGTCCCAGGCGCGGACGGCGACGGGGTAGGCGTCGATGATGAACGCCTCGGCCTGGGCGAGGGGGACGAGGCCGAAGTGCTGCTGCGCGAGCGCCAGCCCGAGCCCGAGCGCGAGGCCGAGCCCGCTCCCGATCGCGCCGACGAGCAGCCCTTCGAGCAAGAAGATGCGCCGGATGTCCGCCCGCGACGCGCCCATCGCCTGGAGCGCCCCGAGGTCGCGCCGCTTCTCGATCACGATCATCGTGAGGCTGCCGACGATGTTGAAGGCGGCGACGACGATGATGAGCAGGAGCACGAACGACGCACCCCACTTTTCGAGCCGCATCACGTCGTAGAGCGAGCGCTGGAGGTCGTACCAGGTCTGCACCCGCGCGGTCTGCCGGAGGCGCTCTACGAGGGCGGCCTTGACCGCGTCGGCGCGCTCCAGGTCGTCGAGGCGAAGCTCGATCCCGGTGACCTGGCCGGGGAGGCGGAAGAGGCGCTGCGCCTCGGAGAGTTCGACGAAGACGTGGCTGGCGTCGTAGACCGGCTCGATCTCGTAGAGCCCGCGCACGGTGAACGGCCGCGATGGCGGCAGCCCGAGTGGCTGCGTGAGGAGGCGCTCGATGCCCGGTGCCGAGAGCAGCGAGACGCGGCTGCCCGACTCCGTCGAGACGCCCGCGTAGAGCCCGAGCCGAAGGCCGAGGCCTGCCCCGAGCACGATCCCCGCCTCGTCGCCCGTGCGCGCGAGGTCGAACGTGCCCGAGAGCGCCGCGCCTGCTGGGCTGCCCGCCGCGAGGCTGTCGCTGAAGGCGGCGGCGTCCACGCCCCGCACCACGACGACCTGCGTCTCGTTCGGCGCGCCGCTGTAACTCAGGAGCGCCTTGCCCTCGACGTACGCCGTCGCCGACTCGACGTGCTCCAGCGAGCGCGCCAGGCCGAGGAGCGAGTCGGCCCCGGCGAGCGCGCGGCCCTCGGCGGACTCGATGCGGACGTGGGGGTCGAACGACACGAGGAGGTCGCGCACGATGTCGTAGAACCCGTTCATCACCGAGAGCACGACGACGAGGGCCGCCACGCCGAGGCTGACGCCGGCGACCGAGAGGCTGCTGATGACCGAGACGAGGGTGACGCGCCGCGAGGTGGCGAGGTAGCGGCGGGCGATGAGGAAGCGGTAGTTCAAACGACGAATGATGGGCGACGAACGACAAGTCCGAAGCTACGAACGACACCTGCAGGGGCAAACGGTGCCCGCCCTGTCCATATTGGCGACGGCCGGGGATGCTGCGGTGGGAAAGCCCGTGCCCCACGAACAAATCCGCGCAGCCTCGGGTAGGCTCGCCCCGACCCGTCGCCGCGCCGATGCCCCGCCTGGTTTTCCTCGTCCTCGCCCTCACGGCTGCCGCGCAGGCGCAGCCCCTGCCGGAGCCGCTGCCGGACGCACCCCCCGAGGCGCTCGGCGAGTACGGCAACGGCATCGGGGCGTCGCTGATGCTGACCAACTTCGGGTTCGGTCTCGGGGCGCTCTACCGCAACGCCCTCAGCGAGACGACCTCGCTCACGGTCGAGTTCAGCGCGAGCGCGGGCAAGGACGAGCGCGAGCAGGAGTTCTTCATCGGCTTCTTCGGCGACACCGTGGTGCCGTTCAAGCGGAGCTACTTCCTCGTCGCCCCGCTCCACGTCGGCATCGAGCAGCGCCTCTTCCGCGCGTCGATCGAGGACAGCTTCCGGCCGTTCGTGCACGTCCTGGCCGGGCCATCGGCGGGCTTCCAGTGGCCCTACTTCGAGGACCAGAACAACAACGGCATCCGCGAGACGGACGAGCGCAAGCTGGGCGCGCTCAGCGGGCTCAACGAGGGCAGCTTCCAGCTTGGCGTCGGGGCGACGCTCGCCTTCGGGGCCTACTTCGGCGAGAGCCGCCGCGCCACGCAGGGCTTCCGGATCGGCTACGTCGGCTCGTACTTCTTCGAGCCGGTCGACCTGCTCGAACTGCGCCCCGAGGTCGAGAGCCCGACCAGGCAGTTCTTCGGCACGCCGGTTGTTAGTCTCTATCTCGTGCGGTTGTTTTAGCGCTGAAGATTCAGGGCTCGGAGGCGAGCGCCCGGCTGAAACAAAAAGACACTCGGCCTGGGGCCCCGGACTCCCGGCCCGGAAGTTGTCGTATACTGCGCGGCCTGTTAACGCTGTTAAGAATCTATGACGCTGACGCCTTCTCGACGCGACGCCCTCTGCGCAGCCTGCGACGCCCTCGTGCCCTCAATCCAGCGCGAGCATGACCCGCACGGCTTCTGGGCGCGCCGGGCCTCCGACCTCGACGTGCCCGGCCTCTTCGCGGACCTCATTGGGACGCTCCCGGCGGCGCAGCAGAAGGAGTTCGGTCAGCTCCTCGACCTCCTCGGCTCGCGCCTGCTCGGGCTGACCTGGGGCGGCCCGCCGAAGCCAATCACGGCGCTCTCGGCGGTCCAGCGCGAGACACTCCTCCAGCGGTGGTCGCTCTCGCCGATCCCGCCGCTCCGGAAGGGCTTCGCGAGCCTGAAGAACGCGACGGCGCTGCTGTTCTACGGCTACGCCGAGGCCGGACAGCCCAACCCGAACTGGCCCGCCATCGGCTACCCCGGCCCGCCCGCGGAGCCGCCGGCGTTCGAGCGCGCCATCGAGCCGCTCGCGCCGGAGCGCGACCTCACGCTCTCGTGTGAGACGGTGATCGTCGGGAGCGGGGCGGGGGGCGGCGTCGTGGCGGGCGAACTGGCCGCGGCCGGGCAGGACGTGATCGTGGTCGAGAAGGGGCCGTACGTGGACCGCGACGCGTTCGCGCAGCGCGAGACGGAGGCGATGGAGCGGCTCTACGAGCAGCAGGGCGCGCTCACCACGAAGAGCGGCTCGGTCAGCGTCCTCGCCGGAAGCTGCCTCGGCGGCGGGACGACGGTCAACTGGGCCGGGGCGTTTCGCACGCCGGACTACATCCTCCGGCAGTGGGCCGACAGGCACAGCGCCCCCCATTTCCGCAGCCCGGCGTTCCAGCGGAGCTTCGACGCGCTCGAAGACGACTTCCACATCGGCGTGGACCCGGGCACGCGCGACAACCCGCAGAACCGGGCGCTCCGCGAGGGCTGCGAGGCGCTGGGCTACCACGTCGCCGACATCCCGCGCAACCAGCGCCCGCCCGAGACCGAGGCCGAGTGGCAGCGCCTCGGCTTCGCCCCCTTCGGCGACCGCGACGGGCTGAAGCAAAGCACGCTCCGCACGAGCCTCCACCGCGCCGTCCGGCACGGTGCCCGCATCCTCGCCGAGACGACCGTCGAGCGCGTCGTGATCGAAAACGGGCGGGCGACGGGCCTCGTCGGGGTCTACGCGCCCGAAGGCGGGCCGCGCGTGCGCGTCACGGTTCGGGCCGACCGCGTCGTCGTCGCGGCGGGCTCGATCCACACGCCGGCGCTCCTGATGCGCAGCGGGGTTGAGCACCCGCACCTCGGGCGGCACCTCTTCTTCCACCCGACCGTCGCCGTCGCCGCCCGCTACCCGGAGCCGATGGAGCCGTGGTACGGCCCGATGATGAGCGTCGTCTCGAGCGAGTTCTCGAAGCTCGACGACCTCTACGGGCCGAAGCTGGAGACGCCGCCGGCGCACGCGGGCATCCTCGGCCTCGCGCTGCCGTGGCGCTCCGGCGCGCAGCACAAGGCCACGATGCAGCACGCCGCCCACCTCGGCTCGTTCATCGTCCTCACCCGCGACCGCGACGGGGGCCGCGTCGAGGCCGACAAGAACGGGCAGCCGGTCTTGCGGTACGCCCTCAGCAGCTACGACCGCAACCACCTGCTGCGCGGCATCACCGAGGCGTGCCGGATCCACCTCGCCGCCGGGGCCGAGGAGGTCTTCTTCCCGCACAACTCCGCGCCGGTCTACCAGCGCGTCCACGGCGAGGTCGAGTTGGAGAAGCTGCTGGCGAGCCTGCCGGGCTGGGGCTGGAAGGCGAACCGGTTCCCGCTCTTCACCGCGCACCAGATGGGGACCTGCCGCATGGGCGGCGACGCGGCGCGCCACCCCGTCCAGCCCGACGGCGCGGTGCGCGGCGTGGCCGGCCTCTACGTCGCCGACGCGAGCTGCTTCCCCGAGTCCAGCGGCGTCAACCCGATGCTCTCGGTGATGGCCATCGCCCACCACACGGCGCAAGGCCTGAAGACCACCTCGGCACGACCGGCGCGCCGGCCTGCGGCTGCAGCCGCCTGACCAGCGGCTAGCTCGTCGCGGTCGCAGGACGGAGGGCGGCCAGCCGCTGCTGCGCCTGCTCGGCAAGCTCGGTGTCCGGTTCGGCGAGCGATAGGTACTGCTCGAAGTCGGCCACGGCAGCGTCGGTCTGGCCGGTCATCTCGTAGAGCTGTCCGCGCTCGAAGTAGTAGAACGCGAAGTCGGGCCGGAGCGCGATGCTCTCGGTGAGCGCCTCGATGCCGGCACCGTACTGTTCGAGGTGCATGTGGGCCACGGCGCGCAGGTAGTGCGCCCGCCGCCGGTCCTCGACCGGCAGCCCTTCCGTCCGAGCGGCCTCCACGAGGTCCTCGATCCCGGGCTCGAAGCGGCCGAGTTGGAGGCGGCTGGAGCCCCGGAAATAGTAGGCCCACGCCCCGCCGGGGTCGAGGTCAATCGCCCGGTCGAGGTCGGCCACGGCGTTCTCGAACTGCCCCATCGCCCAGTAGGCGCGCCCGCGCCCGAGGAAGGCGTCGGCCCGCTCCGCGTCGGCGGCGATCGCCCGGTCGAAGTGCTCGACGGCCTCGGTGTAGCGGAGCCGGTTCATCGCCCGGTCGCCCTGGCGGACGGCCGTCTCGACGAGGTCAGAGGCGCACGCCGCGAGTCCGGCAGCGAGAAACAGAAGCAGGGCGAGACGAGGCATGGGCACCGAGGGACGAGAGGCTGAAGCTTGTTATGAAGCTCGTCCGATGGTCCCGAAAACGCGGCAGTGGGCGCTGAGACCGCAGACGACGGACCGCAGACGGCGGGGCCGTGCTGGGCCTAGCGGTCGGCCGCCCGTGGTCACGAGGCCAGCAGAAAGCTTCGCGGGGGCAACAGATCCATGGTACCCCCTACGCCCTGAGTCTCGGCTCCCCGGCTCGCTTCCTCAAATCGGCTCAGGCGCGCGGGAAGCCTGGGTGCTCGGTGACGCGGAGCGCCTGCCCGAGGTGGCGCTGCTCGTGCCGGACCAGCAGCGTCAGCGCCTCGCCGACGGTGAACCGGATGAGGCCCAGGAGCGGCGACGGAAACGTGCCCGTGTTGAGGTCCTTCCCGTCTGCGTCCTGGATCAGGCCCAGGAGCGCCGCCTGCTGATCAAGGAACCGGCCGAGCGCCCCGGCCTCGGTCGAGGGCCCGCCGCGCCGGGGACGGATCGCCTTCGGCGCTTTCAGCTTCATGCCCGACTCCGGCGAGGCGAACTTGATGAACCACCCGCCGAAGAGCGACGGCCTGAACGGTCCGCCCCCCGGCTCCATCCGCCCGATGGCTTCCGGGAGCGCCCGGCCGTACGCCTTGTCCGCCCTGCGCAGGTGCTCGAAGCAGTCGGCGACGCTCCACACGTCGGGGGCCGGCTTCCAGGTGAGCTGCGCGTCTGTGAGCTCGGCGCGGAGCCGCTCGGCCTCGGCGCGGACCGCTTCGGCGTCGGCGAGGAGGGTACGCAGGTGGGCGTTCGAGAGGGTTGAGGAGACGGTAGTCATAGCGATACCGGATGGTGAGCGATGGGTCAGAGTACGGCACGCTGCCCGGCGGGTGACGCAGCGCCCGTATCTGCACGGATTTCTCACCATCCCTCGGGGCCCCACTCGTCCTCGGGCTGAGCCGGCCGCACCCACGCCGGGTTGATCCGTCCCTCGATCTCAGCCAGAAGCTCCGGGTGCTCGTCGGCCAGTGCGCTCAGCAGGTCGGCCAGTTTCTCCTGTTCGAGCGCTGCCAGCGTTTCGCCGAGCGGAGGCCGCTCCTCGATGGACGGCGGATCGTCGAGGGCGACGAGGAGTGCCGCAACGGCGTGCTTGCACCAACCGCCCCAGTCGTACGGGCAGGAGCAGCGGACCTCGCGGACGCCCTCTCCGTCGAGCGTCACTCGCACCTGATACGGTTTCCATTCGCTGCCGCGGACCTCGGCGGCGAGCGCCTCCCCACGCCGGACCAGCCACCGCACGGCCCCGGTTTCGACATAGTTCACGGCGCGGTCGAACACGTTCTCGGTCGCGTTCGCACGGAGGAGCGGTTCACGGAATGGGAGCGGCCTCATGGGACGCGACGCTAGGATGCATCAAGGCAAGGAACGTCGGCGACGGATTGGTCGCGCAAGACAGCAGCAGAGACTGGTTGGCATATTTCCTCGACAGAAGCTACCGATAGGCATCGTGCCGAGGTCCGACCTGCACGACCTCGGCTACGAGCATGCCATCAGGCACCGGAAGGTGCTGCCGGCCCGCAGGGGTGCTACGCCGGCTCAGCATCGACGCGCTGCTCATACCTCAGGATCAGCCCGCGTGGGTCTGGCTTGCCCGGCCCTACCACCTCAAACCCTGCCTTCTCCAGCACCCGCCGTGACGCTCTGTTCCGCTCCAGGCAGGCCGCCCCGATACGGCGTAGGCCCAACGCCTCCCGGGCGTACCGGACGCAGGCCCGCGCCGCTGCCGTCGCGTACCCTCGCCCCCAGTACGGGACCCCGATCCAATACCCGAGCCCGGCCGTGCCGGCCTCCAGGTCCACACCCACGAGGGTTACCACGCCGACGACCTCGCCGGTGGCGTCGAGCACAGCGAAAGCATAGGACCGACCGGCGGTGCGCTTGTCGACTTCGGAGGCGATCCAGGCCTCGGCCCCTCCGTCGGGGTAGGGGGACGGGACGTTCGAGGTGGCTCCGATGGCGGGATCGGAGGCCAGACGCTGAACGGCCGCAGCATGGTGCTGGCCGATAGGTTCGAGCCGGACGGAAGGTTCGCTCAAGCGGTCACGGGTGGTGTAACAGATGTTATGCAGCCTGGGCACACCTTAGTTGTAGATGACGAGAGTAAACGTAGCGATCACGCCGCAGCCACGAAGGGCTAAAAGCTCCTCCGAACCGATCATCATGCCGCCGTTTATTCGGCCGCTCCCGTCGTAGTACCAGAAAGAGTCCGCCCCGGCAGCCCGAACCGAGAATGAGTCCAGCGTCACTTCGGGACCGAAGAACGAGGCGACGTGGTCCTCAGTCACTCGCCCCACCAGTCTGTCCGAGTCGAGCGGCCGACCAGAAGGCCAAGTCAACGTCTCGCATGACGGACGCTCTGCCTCCCGGTCGCAGGAGGGGAAGTATCTCTCGCAAGCTGACTGCCGCGAGCTGACGCAAGCTCCCAGCACCAGCGAGAGCAGAGTGAAGGCTACGACATGGCGCATTCGTCCAGGGGCTGCCTAACCTGCAATTGAGTGTCGGATGGACGCATGGTACGCCAGTCAGGAGCATTACATGGCCTTCCGACTCGAAGCGCTCAATGCAGCCGTCAGCGCACGTTCGGTCCACGCCGCGTACATCGCGCCCGACGGGTGGAGGCCGTCCTCGGCCGTGAGCGACGGGTCGCCGAAGGCGGTGCGGGAGATGGGGGTGACATCCACGAAGTGCGCGCCCACTCGCTCCGTCTCCTCGCGGACCACCGCGTTGTAGACGTCGATCTCTGCCCCGATCTGCTCGGCGCTCCGGTCGTCCTGCTCGGCGTGGGGCGTCACACCCCAATCTGGAATCGAGAGGACGAGGACACGCCGGGCCTCGCCGCTCGCGAACCCGACGGCGCGGCGCAAGAGCGCCCGAAAGGCAGGGCGAAAGTCGGCCGCGCTGCACCCGTCGTACTGGTCGTTGACGCCGATCAGGAGCGAGACGAGATCGAACCGGTCCTCCACGTCGGCCTCGTCGAGGGCCGCGCCGAGTTCGCCAGTCGTCCAGCCGGTCTGGGCGATGATCGTCGGCGGGGCGACGTCGACGCCGCGTGCCCGAAGCTCGTCGGCCAGCAGGACCGGCCAGCGGACCTCGGGGGCGACCTTCTCGCCAATCGTGTACGAGTCGCCGAGGGCGAGGTAGCGGAGGCTCATGGCGCGACCGGCTCGGCGGCCGGGGCCAGCACGCGGTCGAGGACGGCCTCGGCTACGTCGCACTTCGGGCGCTGCGGGACATCGTGCTGGGAGCCATCGCGCCCGAGGATCGTGACTCGGTTGGTGCCCGGTCCAAAGCCTGCGCCGTCCTCGTTCGCGTGGTTGAGCACGATCCAGTCGAGGTTCTTGCGCTCCAGCTTCCCGCGCGCGTGCGCCGCGCCGTCGTGGGTTTCGAGCGCGAAGCCGACGAGCGTCTGCCCTTCGCGCTTCTGCTGTCCGACCGCCGCGAGGATGTCGGTCGTCCGGCGCATGGGGATCGTCAGGTCGGCCTCGCTCTTTTTGGCCTTCCGGTCGCTCGGCGCGGCAGGCGTGTAGTCGGCCACGGCGGCAGCCATGAGGACGAGGTCGGCCTCGGCGTGCTCCATCACGGCGGCGTGCATCTCGGCCGCGCTCGTCACGTCGATCCGCCGGGCGACGCCGGGCGGTGTACCGAGATGCGTCGGTCCGCTGACGAGGGTTACGTCGGCCCCGCGCCGGGCGGCGGCTTCGGCGAGGGCGTAGCCCATCGTGCCGGTCGAGCCGTTGGTGAGGTAGCGCACCGGGTCGATGACCTCGCGCGTCGGCCCGGCGGTGACGAGGACGGTCTTTCCAGCGAGTGCACCGCTCGCCTGATTATCCCTCTCGCTCAGCTTGGCCGCAATGCGCTCGAACAGCACCGCCGGCTCGGGCAGCCGCCCGGTCCCGACGAGGCCGCTGGCGAGTTCGCCGTGCGCCGGGTCGATCACCTCGATGCCGTCCGCGCGGAGCGTCCGCAGGTTGCGCTGCGTCGCCGGGTGGAGCCACATGTCGTGGTCCATCGCCGGGGCCACCAGGACCGGACAGCGCGCAGAGAGCGCCGTCGCCGTCAGCATGGAGTCGCAGATCCCGGTGGCGAGCTTGGCAAGCGTCGTGGCCGTGGCGGGAGCGACGACGAAGAGGTCGGCCCAGAGGCCGAGGCCGACGTGCTTGGTCCAGCTTCCGTCGGCGTTCTGGGGGAAGATCTCCGTCAGCACCTCGCGCTCGGAGAGGGTGCCGAGCGTGAGCGGCGTGATGAAGCGCGCCGCGTCGGGCGTCATCAGGACCTGCACCTCGGCACCGGCTTTCCTCAGCAGCCGCAGGAGCTCCGCCGCCTTGTAGGCCGCAATCGAGCCGGAGACCCCGAGCACGACCTTTCGGCCGTTCAGATTCTCGTTCCTCGTTCCTCGTTCTTCGTTAGGCATGGGGGTTAGAATCACCAACCAGAAACGAGAAACTAAGAACTAGAAACCTGTCATCACCCCTCTTCCAGCCCGGGGTTGCGGTAGTAGATCTCGTCCTCCATCATCTCCTCGATGGCGACTTCAGTGGGCTTGGCGCGGCGCTCGTATTCGAGCGAGACGCGGAGCTGGTCCTCGTTGGTCCGGATCTCGTCGGTCGGCTCCAGGCCGAAGTCCTCGAAGTAGGAGAGCTTGGTGTCGAGCTCGGCCTTCGTGTGGGTCGCCACCTGGCGAGCGCGCTTCGAGAGGATGACGGTGGCCTCGTAGAGGTTGCCGATTTTCTCGGCGAGGTGCGAGGTGTCGCGGGTCTTAATAGCCATACGGGGCAGCGGTTGTGCGGGGGCGGTCGGTTCAGGCCGCGAGAAACGCGCGCACGAGCGCTACGGTTTCTTCGACGGCCGTGTCGAGGTCGTCGTTGACGACGGTGTGGTCGAACTCGGGTGCGTAGCCCATCTCCAGTTCGGCGCGGGCGAGCCTCGTTGCGATGGCGGCGTCGGCGTCGGTGCCCCGCGCCCGGAGGCGCTCGGCGAGGGCCGCGAGCGAGGGCGGGGCGATGAAAAGCGTGAGGGCGCGGTCGCCGTAGAGGCGCTTCACGTTGAGCGCACCCTTGACGTCAATATCGAGCAGGGCGGCCCGGCTGTCCACGGCCACGCGCTCTAATTCTTGGCGAAGCGTGCCGTAGAACGACCCGCCGTAGACCTCCTCGTACTCCAGAAATGCCCCGTCGGCAATGCGCGACCGGAACGCCTCGTCGGAGAGGAAGAAGTACTCGACCCCGTCCTGCTCCTGCCCGCGCGGCGGGCGCGTCGTCGCCGAGACCGAGAACCGGAGGCCCGGCTCGGCCGCCAAGAGGGCGCGGGCAATCGTCGTTTTGCCGGACCCGCTCGGGGCTGTGAGGACAATGATCTTCATGGGTCGAGGTTGACGTAGTAGGGGCGCAGCGTGCTGCGCCCTTACACGACGTTCTGCACCTGCTCGCGGATTTTCTCCAGCTCCTCCTTCATCGTGACCGCGCGGTGCGCGATGCCGGGGTCGCCCGCCTTCGAGGCAATGGTGTTGATCTCGCGGTTGAACTCTTGGGCGAGGAAGTTGAGGCGGCGCCCGACGGGTTCGTCGCTGCCGAGCGCCTCGCGGAAGAGCGCGAGGTGGGAGCGGAGGCGGACGCACTCCTCGTTCACGTCGAGCCGGTCGGCGAGGAGGGCGATCTCCAGTTCGAGCCGGTCGCGGTCGAGGCGCTCGTCGCCGAGGAGGTCGGCGATGCGCTCGTGCATCGCGGCGCGCGCCGCGACGATGCGGGCCGGCGCGTCGGCCTCGACCGCGTCGAGTTCCGTCTCGATGGCACCAAGCCGGGCGCGGAGGTCGGCGGCGAGCGCGTCGCCTTCCTGCCGCCGCATGGCGAGGTGGGCCTCCAGGGCTTCGGCGAGCGCAGCCTGCGTGGCCTCCCACACGCCCTCCGCCTCGTCCTCCGTCTCGACCGCCACGAGCACGTCGGGAAACCGGAGGACGTGCTCCAGCCCAACAGGCTCGGCGATGCCGGCGGCCTCGCGGACTCTGTCGAGGAGCTGGCGGTAGGCGGCGGCGGCGGCGGCGTCCACCCGGAGCGGGGCCGAGACGGCGGCGCGCTGCGCCTGCACGCTGACGCTGATCTTCCCACGGTCGAGCGCGTCCTTGACCCGGCTCTGTATCTCGGCCTCGTGCTCGGCCAGGCTCCGCGGGGCGCGGACGCTCACGTCGGCGTAGCGCCCGTTGAGCGAGCGGAGCTCGACGGTCACGTCGGCCCCGTCGGCGCTGGCCGTGCCGCGCCCGAAGCCGGTCATGGAGGAGATCATTGGCTGAATGGGTGACTGAGCGATTGGCTGATTGTGCTGCCCGAATCACCCATTCAGCCAATCACCCAATCAGCAAATAAACATGCGGAGAGAGAGGGATTCGAACCCTCGGTACCGGGAACCGGCACACGCGCTTTCCAGGCGCGCCCCTTCAGCCACTCGGGCACCTCTCCGGGGATGGGGAACTAGGAGCGACGAAGATCGGGCAACCTGCTGGGCCTCGCCACTCCGCTCGCCATTCGTCACTCGTAATTCGTCGTTCGTCAGACCGCCATAATATCGGTTTCCTTCTTGCCGAGCATCTCGTCCACCTTGCCGACGTACTCGTCGGTGATCGTCTGGAGCCGGTCCTCGCTCTCGTAGCGCATGTCCTCGCTCAGGCTCTCGGCGTCGGTGGCCTTCTTGATGTCGTCTTTGGCCGAGCGGCGGGCGTTGCGGATCGAGATCTTGGCCTCCTCGCCCTCGGAGCGGGCGGCCTTGGCGAGTTCCTTGCGGCGCTCCTCGGTCAGCGGCGGGATGGCGATGCGGATGAGCGTGCCGTCGTTCGTCGGGTTGAGGCCGAGGTTGGCGGCGGTGATCGCGCGCTCGATGGGGGCGAGCATGCCCTTGTCCCAGGGCTGGATCACGATCAGGTCCGACTGCGGCGCGCTCACGCTGGCGACCTGGTTGAGCGGCATGTGCTGGCCGTAGGCGTCGACCTTCACGTCGTCCACCATGCTCGTCGAGGCCCGCCCGGCGCGGATGTGGTTGAACTGGTGGGCGAGGTGCTCGAGCGCCTTGTGCATGTGCTGGCGCGTCTCGTCCAGGATGACTTTCAGGGTGTCGTCGATCATGACGCAGAGGTAGCGATTGGGGAGGACAGGTCGGAGGGGTCGGCGAGCGTGCTCGTGTCGTCGTCCCACTGGATGAGCGTGCCCTCGCCCGCGTCGCGAAGCACGCGGAGGAGCATGCCGGGCTCATCCATGTTGAAGACGACGATGGGCAGGCCGGACTCCTGGCAGAGCGAGATCGCGGTGAGGTCCATCACCTTGAGGTTGCGGCGGAAGACCTCGTGCCCGCTGATCGTGGCGAAGCGCCGGGCCTCGGGGTCCGTCTCCGGGTCGGCGGTGAAGACGCCGGGGACGCGCGTGCCCTTGAGGACGACCTCCGCGTCGACCTCGGCAGCGCGGAGGCTCGCGGCGGTGTCGGTGGTGAAGTAGGGGTTGCCGGTGCCCGCGCCGAAGATCACCACGCGTCCCTTTTCGAGGTGGCGGATCGCCCGGCGGCGGATGAACGGCTCGGCGATCTCGTCCATCTCGATGGCCGACATGAGCCGGGTGAAGACGCCCTTCTGTTCCAGCGCGTCCTGGAGTGCCATCGCGTTGATCATCGTGGCCAGCATCCCCATGTAGTCGCCGTGGGCGCGCGAGGACATCGCCGCGCCCTCGGGCGAGACGCCCCGGAAGATGTTGCCGCCGCCGACGACGAGGGCGAGCTCGGCCCCGGCCTCGTGCGCCTCCTGCAGCTCCTCCGCGTAGCGGTTCAGCACGCGGTGGTCGATGCCAAAGGGCTTGTCGCCGAGGAGCGACTCGCCGCTGAGCTTGATCAGGACGCGGCGGTAGCGGAGGGGCTGCGAGGAGTCGGCCATGACGAGCGGTGCGCGAGAGGGAGCACTGGAAACTACGGTGCGCCGCCGTCTCGCGCAATCCACGCCGGCGTGTGGACAGGCGTAGGGGCAGGTTTCAAACCCGCCCCTGCGGAGTCGTTCAATGTTCGAGGTCCGACCTAGCTGCCGAGGCCGTAGCGCACGTAGCGTACGACGTCGGTGCCGCCCTTCGCGAGCATCTCCTTGACCGTCATCGAGGAGTCCTTGACGAAGGGCTGGTCCACGAGGACGTTGTCCTTGTAGAACCGCTCCAGCTTGCCGGTGGCGATCCGGTCGAGGATGTGGTCCGGCTTGCCCTCGTTGCGCGCCGTCTCGCGGCCGATCTCGAGCTCCTTCTGCTTGACCTCCTCCGGCACCTCGTCGCGGTTGGCGGCCACCGGGTTCATCGCGGCGACCTGCATCGCCACGTCGCGCCCGGCGTCAGCGACACCGTTCGCGCCCTGCATCTCGACGAGCACGCCGAGCTTGGCCCCGGGGTGGATGTAGGTCACGATCTGGTTGCCTGCCCCGGCGTCGACGACCTCGAAGCGGCGGACCTCGATCTTCTCGCCGATCTTGCCGGTCATGTCGATGAGCGACTCGCCGACGGTGCGCCCGCCCTCGAAGTCGAGCGCCTTGAGCGCGTCGAGGCCGGCGGGGCGCTCGCGGAGGATGAGGGCCGTGATGCGCTCGGCGTAGCCGACGAAGTCGTCGTTGCGGGCGACGAAGTCGGTCTCGGAGTTGACCTCGGCGAGGACGCCGACGGTCGCGTCGTCGCTCGTGGCGGTCGTGATGACGCCCTCGAAGTCGCCGTTGGCTTCGGCGAGGGCCTTCTTGCAATCCATCATGCCGACGCCGGTGGAGTCGCGGAGGCGCTTGACGTCTTTGGCGGAAATCGTGCTCATCGGTTCGGTTGTCGTTCGGTGTCGTGGTCAGATATAGCGTGGGAGACGGTCTCGGAAAGGGCGACCACGAGGGGCGCCCCTACACGCCGGCGGGGTCAGCCGTCGGCGCTGGCTTCGGCCTCCGCGTCGGCCATCGTGACGACCTCCTCGGCGGCTTCGGCCTCGGCCTGCGCTTTGGCAGCAGCGGCGTCTTGCTGGCGCTTCTCCTGCTCGGCCTTCCGGGCCTCGCGCTCCATCTCACCGGCGCGCGCGGCCTCGGCCACGGCTTCGGCGACCGCGTGGGTGACGACTTGGATCGACTTCATGGCGTCGTCGTTGGCCGGGATGCCGTAGTCGACGTGGTCAGGGTCGCAGTTGGTGTCGAGGAGTGCGAAGACGGGGATGTCGAGCTTGCGGGCCTCCTGGACGGCGATGTGCTCGCGGTTGGTGTCGACGACGAAGAGCGCGTTCGGGAGCCGGTTCATGTCGGCGATGCCGCCGAGGGTCTTCTCGAGCTTCTCGCGCTCGCGGCTCCGCATGAGGCGCTCCTTCTTCTTGAGCTGCGCCGCCGTGCCGTCCTGCTCCTCCTTGACGAGCTGCTCCATGCGGCGGATCGAGCGGCGGATCGTCTGGAAGTTGGTCAGCATCCCGCCGAGCCAGCGCTCGGTGACGTAGGGCATCCCGCAGCGCTCGGCCTCGGTGCGGACGATCTCCTGCGCCTGCTTCTTGGTGCCGACGAAGAGCACCTTGCGGCCCTTGCCCGCGATCCGGCCGATCGCGCCGGCGGCCTCGTCGAGCATCGCCTGGCTCTGCTTGAGGTCGATGATGTGGATGCCGTTGCGCTCCATGAAGATGTACGGGGCCATCTTCGGATTCCAGCGGCTGGTGAGGTGGCCAAAGTGGGAGCCTGCGCGGAGCAGGTCTTCGACGGATACGCGTGCCATGAGAGTAGGTAGGGTTTGGTTAGGTCCACCACCGCCGTCGTCTGCGGGCCAGCGATCCCGGGGAGCACGGCTCCGGCCGGAACACCCGCTGCCGCATCGGGCGGTGTGAGGGATAGTGCCGAATTGCGAGTGACGAATGTCGAGCTGGAGGCAAGCACCCACTCGACATTCGACACTCGTAACTCGACGTTCGAGCTAGCGCTTCGAGAACTGGAACCGCTTGCGCGCCTTCGGCTGGCCGTACTTCTTGCGCTCGACCATGCGTGGGTCGCGCGTCATGAAGCCGGCGTCGCGGAGCGGCTTGCGCAGCTCCTCGTTGTAGGCGACGAGGGCCCGGGCGATGCCGAGCTGCGTGGCCTCGGCCTGGCCGGTGAGGCCGCCGCCTTTGGCATTGACGAGCACGTCGAACTGCCCGGCCGTCTCGGTCACGACGAACGGCGCGCGGAGGGCGCGCTGCCGGGCCTCGGTCGGGAGGTAGGCTTCGAGCGGCTTCTTGTTGATGACGATGTTGCCGCTGCCGGGGCGGAGGTAGACGCGCGCCACGGCGGTCTTGCGGCGGCCGATGGCCTGGTACTGGGTTACTGCCATGGGGTTGGCTATTAGCTGTTGGCTGTTAGCTCGTAGCCTCTGACCGCTAACAGCCAAAAGCCAAAAGCTAACAGCGTCCTAGAATTCGAGCGGCTGCGGCTCCTGGGCCTCGTGTGGGTGCTCTGGGCCAGCATAGACCTTGAGCTTCTTGCCCATCGCCCGGCCGAGCGGGTTCTTGGGGAGCATGCCCTTGACCGCGTTCTCGATGATGAATGTCGGCTTCTTGGCGCGCATCTCCTTCGGCGTGGCGGTCTTGACGCCGCCGGGGTAGCCGCTGTGGCTGAAGTACTCCTTTTTGGTCTCCTTCTGCCCGGTGAAGCGGGCCTTCTCCGCGTTGACGACCACGACGAAGTCGCCGGTGTCGACGTGTGGGGTGTAGGAGGGCTTGTGCTTGCCGCGCAGCACGGCCGCGACGCGAGCCGCGAGCCGGCCGACGACCTGGTTCTCGGCGTCGACGACGTGCCAGTGGCGCTCGACATCGGCCGGGCGGGCGCTGGCGGTCTTGAAGCTGTTGTGGTCCATACCTGGAAAAGCAGAAACGTGAAGCCGCGCCGAAGGACGCACCGACGACGCGACGGGAGCAGGGTAAACTAGGGCCTACGTCTATTCCGAGAAAGCCAATTTAGAAAGAAGGCGGCCGGCAGAGAACAGAAAGGAGGCGAGAGGTGCAGGAGGCCGGTGATGGCTCCTCGGCACCTTTTCCCCCACCCGGCAGGTCGGCCTCTGTTCCGCCTTGGCAAATCCTTTCTTATCTTCTTCTGCATCCTGCTGCCAGAATACGCGGGCTCAGCTTATCCTCTGGCACCCGGCGGTCCCTTTCCCCCTCGCTCTCTCCAGCGGCCTATGACGCTCAAGGCTACGATGCGCTCGCTGGACGAGGTAGCGGCCCGCCTTCCGTTTCACGTCGACGACCTAGACCAGGCCAACGAGGCGTTCGTCCGGTGGCACGCCGGCGGCAGCGCCGACGACCTCGAAGTGGTCGAACTGTGGACCTACTGCTACACCCGGCGCTACTTCGTCGCCAAGTTTCTGCGCGACAGCGCCTACGGCCCGACGGACCTCGACCAGCTCATCGGCAAGGCGTTCACGAAAGCGCGGATGAACCTCGACCGGGTGCAGCAACCCGAGCGCTTCGCGAGCTGGGTCAGCGTGATCTGCCGCAACGTGTTCGTCAACTTCCTGCGGCGCTACCGGGAGCAGACCTCGTTCGACGAGACGCGCACGCCGGCCCCGCCCCGCCCGGAGACGTTCGAGAACGACCGCCTGGCGACGCGGCGCGCGGCCGAGCACGCGGTCGAGCGCCTGCCGCCGTCCTTGCGCGAAATCGCCCGGATGAAGTTTCTGGAGGACCGCTCGTACGACGAGATCAGCGAGGCGACGGGGCGTCCGCTGGCCTCGCTCCGCGCCTTCGCCCACAAAGCCGTCGTCCGCCTGCGGTCCGACCCGGAGCTCGTCGCGCTCCTTCAAGAAATCCGCATTTGACCGAGGAGGTTATGCGGAGCCCTGCTTCGTTGTCTTACGGCACGTAGAGAGTCTCGAAACCGTACCCGCCGAACCGCACTCGCCGAACGCACAGTCTCGGACACGCGTCTCCTGTCCACCGCACATGGGATCCATCGAACAGGCCTTGCTCAACTACGACGACCTCCCGGCTTCGGAGCGGGACGCGGTCGACGCCTACCTCGCCGAGCATCCCGAGGCCGAGCTCATCCGGGCCGAGGGCCGCGCCGTCCGGGCGCTCCTCGACGACGCGGCGCGCGCCGGGGCCGAGGTGCCCGATGCCGAGTCGATGGCCCGCTACCTGGCCTCGCAGTACGCAGCCGGCAACCACCCGCTCCCGCCCGACCTCGCCGCCCTCGGCAACCGGATCGAGGACGCGTTCGACGAGCACCCGGAGCTGGAGCGCCGCTACGCGATGATGCAGGACCGGCTCAAGACGCTCACCCAGGGCGCGGAGTCGCCCGCGGCCCAGTTCAAGCGGCTCACCAGCCTCCCGCTCGACCCCGACGGCTCATCGGGGATTGGGTTCACGCCCTACACGCCGACGGCGGTGCCGAAGCGCGAGCCTGCGCGGTCGTGGCGCACGTCGGTCACGGACCGGCCGGCCGTGCCGCTGCGGCGGCGCGTCTCGCTGCCGCGGCTCGCGCTCGCGGCCTCGCTCGCCCTCGCGCTCCTCTACGGCGGCCTCTTCTTCGCCAGCGGGTCGAGCCTGTCTTCCTACGAGCGCCTCGCGGGATTAGACGAGGTGGCTGACGAGTTTCAGGGGCTCCGGCTCCGGGGGGCCGATGGCGACATGGACCCTGTAGCCGACCGCTACGCCGAAGCCCTCGACGCGCTCCACGACGCCCGCTCCACCACGCTCGGCCTCTTCCCGAGCTACGCCCCCGACGGGCTGCGCGAGGCGACAGCGCTCCTCGAACAAGCTGCGTCGCTGGGCGCGCCGGACGGCCCCATCGCGCTGGAAGCCCGGTTCGTGATCGGCAAGATCAGGCTCTACCAGGGCGACGAAGCCGCCGCCCGCCAGGCGTTCCAGACGGTCGTGGACGAGCGAGGACCGAGCGCCCCCGATGCCCAGCGCCTCCTCGATGCGTTGGCTGCATCGGTCCTGTAGCGGGCCGGAGGTCTTGCAGATAGACGGGCCACCCACCGCATGGTGAGTGGCCCGCAGAGGTGCGGCGCTCCAGGCCTACGCGTAGGTGTTCAGCATCACCGGCATGATGAGCATCAGCATGTCTTCGCCTTCGGGCTGCTCGGCGGGGAGGACCACGCCGGCGCGGTTGGGCGACGAGAACTCGAACACCACGTCGTCGGCGCTGACGTTCGAGAGGACTTCGATGAGGTAGACCGAGTTGAAGCCGATCTCCAGCCCCGGCCCGTCGTACTCGCCGAGCACGGTCTCCTTCGCCTCGCTGGCGCGCTCGATGTCCTCGGCAGAGATGGTGAGCGTGTTGGGTTCGAGCCTGAGGCGGATCTGGTGCGTCATCGAGGACGAGTAGAGCGCGACGCGCCGCACGGCGGCCAGGAGCGCGGCGCTGCTGACGGTCAGCCGCTTGTCATTCTCGACCGGGATGACGGCCTCGTAGTTGGGGTACGGCTCGTCGATCATCCGGCCCATCACCTGCGTCGAGCCGAAGTCGAACCCGACGTAGCCCGAGCCGACGCGGATCGTGCAGGGCTCGTCGGTGGCGACGCGGCCGGTGAGGTTGAGGGCTTTCTCGGGGACCACGAAGTCGAGCGGCTCCTCGGCTGTGACGGCGTCCAGGACGAGCTTGACGAGGCGGTGCCCGTCGGTGGCAACGACCCGGCTGTGCTCGGGGCGGACCTGGAAGTAGATTCCCATCATCGCCGGGCGGAGGGCGTCTTTGGAGACCGCGAATGAGGTCTTCGAGATGGCGCGCTTGACGAGGCCGCCGTCGGTCTCGATCTCGCGGGCGTCCTCGAGCGCCGGCAGCGCCGGATAGTCGGCCCCGTCGAAGCCGACCATCTTGTACCGGCCCTGGTCGGTCGTCAGCTCGACCTGGAACTCGGCGTCCGAGGTGAAAGTGACCGGGAGGTCGGGGAGCGCGCGGAGCGTGTCCAAGAGGCGCTTAGCCGGGACCGCGATGCGCTCGGTGCCCTCGGCCCCGTTGGTCCCGAACTGCACGGCGAGGTGCTGCACGATCGAGACCTCGAGGTCGGTCGCCGCGAGGCGGAGCATGCCGCCGGCGTCGCCTTCCTCTTTCTCGAATAGGACGCACTCGAGGATCGGGAGCGTGCTCTTGCTCGGGACAGCCCCGCTGACGGCGGTGAGCGCTTTCTGGAGGTCGGTGCTGGAGACGGTGAATTTCATGGCGGGACTCGGAAGGATAGGGGGCCGGTAAGTATCGGAAACGAAAGCAACGGATGCAAGCTCGGAGGACAGAAGACGGAAGACAGGCTCTCTGTCCTCTGTATCACCGTCTTCCGTCTCACCGGGTATGGAGTTCGAGCTTGCGGCGGATCTCGTCGATGATCTCGCGGAACTTGACCTCGGTCTCGATCTGGTTCTCGATGCTCTGGATCGCGTGGATGACGGTCGAGTGGTCGCGCCCGCCGAAGTGGAGGCCGATGGTCTTGAGCGAGTGCTTGGTGAACTGCTTGGCGAAGTACATCGCCACCTGGCGCGCCTGGACGACCTCGCGCTTGCGGGTGCGCGCCCGGACAAGGTCCTCGGGAATCGAGAAGTACTCGCAGACGATCTGCTGGATCTGCTCGACGCCGAGCGAGACGTGGGTCTCCTTGATGATGTCGCGCAGCATCTCGCGTGCCAGCTCCAGGTCGATCTCGCGGCTGTGGAGCGTCGAGTGCGCGAGGAGCCGGATGAGCGAGCCTTCGAGTTCGCGGATGTTGCTCTTGACGTTGTGCGCGATGAACTCGATCACCTCGCCGTCGACCTCGATCCCGTCGTCCTCGGCCTTGCGGTTGAGGATCGCGATGCGGGTCTCGAGCTCCGGCGGCTTCATGTCGGCCGAGAGGCCCCACTGGAAGCGCGAGAGCAGCCGCTCCTCGATGCCGTCGATGTCCTTCGGCGGTCGGTCGGCGGAGAGGATGATCTGCTTGCCGGACTGGTGGAGGGCGTTGAAGATGTGAAAGAACTCCTCCTGCGTCTTCTCCTTGCCGCCGAAGAACTGCACGTCGTCCACGATCAGGAGGTCGATCTGGCGGTAGAAGAGCGAGAAGTCCGAGGCGCGGTTGTTCTGGATGGCCTGGACGAACTGGGTCGTGAAGCGCTCGGACGAGACGTAGAGCACGGCCTCGCTCTTGTGGTGCTGCCGGACGAAGTTGCCCACGGCCTGGATCAGGTGCGTCTTGCCGAGCCCGACGCCGCCGTAGATCAGGAACGGGTTGAACGCCGTCGCGCCGGGCTGCTGGGCGATGGCCCACGAGGCGCTCCGGGCGAGGCGGTTGCAGTCGCCCTCGATGAAGCGCTCGAAGGTGTAGCTCGCGTTGAGCTGGCTGTCTACCTTGACCTTCTGGATGCCAGGGATCGCAAACGGGTTGGCGATCGGCGGCGGCGAGGCGGCCGGGGACTGCCCCTGCGGGGGCCGGCGGGTCGTCCGGGGCCGCCCGCCAGGCTGCTCGCGCGGTGCCGACGGCGGCGGGACCTCGCCACCGCTGGACTGGCCCGGCGGTCCGGCCAGCGGCTCGGCCGCAGGCGGCGGGTGCGCTGGCAGGTGCATCGACGCGCCGGGCGGGCCGTCCGCGTCGTCCTTCTCGATCACGATGTCGTAGAAGAGCCGCCCGCTCGGGCCGAGCACCTTCGTGACCGTCTTGCGGAGCAGGCCGAAGTAGTGCTCCTCGAGCCACTCGTAGTAGAACCGGCTCGGAAGCTGGATCGTCAGCTTGGTCAGGCCGTCCTCCACCTCAAGGCTTACGGCGGTAAGCGGTTCGAACCACGTCTTGAAGCTCTGCCGGTTGATGTTGTCCCCGATGATGGCGAGGCAGGCGTTCCAGACCGCTTCGGGGGGGCTATCGGTATCGACGTGGCGGGAAGGCTCGGAGGCGTCGTTCATCCGGTAAACAGAGCGCTTCAGGCGTGGGAGTGAGGGAGGGAGGGCGTCGTCAGATGTGCAGCAGCGACGGGGCCGAAAGCGCGTGCATCGGGAGGCCACTCGGGGCTACCGAAAATAGGAGCCGCAGTGGAAGCGGTGCAAGGTCTTCGCCGCGCGTCGCAGGAGTTATTCACATGGGTATCAGATTGGGAATCGAGATCAGGGCCACGCCGTGCGCCCTCTCCGAGAGTGTTGGGTTTTGCTCACATCTTATCCACAGCACGATCAAGGGTCGTAAGGCATTACACGCAAAGCGCTTACTCTGAGAATATATTCTTTGCACACAGACGCACCGCGCCGCGCCACCCTCCCGGCGCGCTGGACCCGAAGCGGCTTTTCACCCCTTTTCACTTGTCAACAAGTTGTTCACACGCGCAAGGGACAGAGGACAGTCCCGTCGCCCTGCCAGCGCGCACGACGCTCGGGGCAGGGCTCGCCCCCGGTCCGGGGTTGCGCCGCCCGCCTCTTCCTGATCGGCCTTCCCACCGGGTCGTGCCCTGCCGCGTTCGCTCGCCCTAGGGTAGTACGGATCCGGCCATCTTGTCAAGGGAGCGCGCGACCAAATCCGAAGGTTTCTTGGAGAGTCGTGGAGGCTTGCCGCTGAGCCTGGACTGTGCGTACCTTTTTCGTTCTGCAATCCTCTCATTTTCGATCTGATGCTCGGCGTCGACATCACAGCGCTCCCGCCCGGTCTGCACCAGCAGACCCACGCGCCGGTCCCCGACGATCTCGGGCTCGACGCCGGGACGTTCGGCGACATCGTGGTGGAGGTCACCCTCGACCACGGGGAGGACCGTGACCTCGTCGCGTTCACGGCGCGCGCCACGGCGACGCTCGAGTGCGACCGCACGCTCAAGCCCTTTCGGCAGCGGGTCGAGGGGAGCTACGCCGTCCTCTTCGTCCTGCCCGAGCGGCTGGACCAGTACGCGTCGGACGACGACAGCAGCGACGACGTCCGGCCGCTTCCCGACCCCGGACAGCCGCTCGACTTGACGGAGCCGGTCCGCGACACTCTTCTGCTGTCGCTCCCGACGCGACGCGTCGCGCCGGGTGCCGAGGACGAAGACCTCCCCGTCCAATTCGGCGCGCTCACCGACGAGGACGGCAACCCTATCGACCCGCGCTGGGACGCGCTCCGCGCCCTCCGCGACTCTACCAACTGACCTCGGCCCCCGGCCGACTTCTGAGACCGATCATGGCTAACCCGAAACGCAAGCACTCCAAGGCCCGCACCCGCAAGCGCCGCTCCCAGTACAAGGTCCGCTCCACACCCAGGGTGCACGAGTGCCAGAACTGCGGCAACACGAAGATGTACCACCGCGCCTGCCCGACGTGCGGTCAGTACCGGGGCCGCACCGTCGTCGAGCGCCCGGACTACGCCTGAACGCTGGAGGATAGAAGATGGAGGAGGGAGAATGGCCCGCCCTCCTCCCTCCTCCGAACTCTCCGCACGCTCTGCGTGATGCTTCCGTAAGCATCGGCGCGGGGCGTGCGCTCGGTTTGGGGGACCTCCGTATCTTTGCCGTCTGCGCCGGGACACGTTCGGCGCGTCTCCTCTCCCGGCGCGGGGTGCAGCGTGCAGCCCGCCCGGTCTTCGGCAACTCAACCTCTCGATCCGATGGCTGTTCGCGTGGCAGTGGACGCGATGGGCGGCGACGATGCGCCCGGCGTCGTAGTGCAAGGCGCTGTCGAGGCGCTGCAGAAGGCCGAGGGCGCGCTCCAGGTGGTGCTCGTCGGGCCGGAGGCGACGGTCCGCGCCGAACTCGGCGAGCACGATACCAGCGGCCTCGCCCTGGACGTGCTCGACGCGCCCGAGGTGATCGCGATGGCCGAGCCGCCGGCGGCGGCGGTCAAGAACAAGACGCGCTCGTCGATCCACGCCGGCCTCGGCGCGCACAAGCAGGGCGACGTGGACGCCTTCGCCTCGGCGGGCAACACAGGGGCCGTCATGGCGGCCTCGCTCGTCCTCCTCGGCCGGCTGCCGGGCGTGCTGCGCCCCACGCTCCCCGGCATCTTCCCAACCGTCGAGGGCTTTGCGATTATCGTCGACGTGGGCGCGAACGTGGACTCCAAGCCGGAGCATCTCGCGCAGTTTGCGCGGATGGGCCAGGTCTACGTCGA
This sequence comes from Bacteroidota bacterium, assembly GCA_038746285.1. Classification (NCBI taxonomy): domain Bacteria; kingdom Pseudomonadati; phylum Bacteroidota; species Bacteroidota bacterium. Next base: position 8,863 of record JBCDKT010000017.1, on the reverse strand, counting down.
GCGCGCCTTCCGACGCGAGCGCCCGACGGTCGGCCTCCTCAACGTCGGCGAGGAGCCGAGCAAGGGCAACGAAGCCTCGAAAGCGGCCTACGCGCTCCTCAGCGAACTCGGCGGGCTCCACTTCGTCGGCAACGTCGAGGGGCGCGACGTGATGCACCACGCGGCCGACGTCGTGGTCTGCGACGGGTTCGTCGGCAACATCGTCCTCAAGCTCGGCGAGAGCCTGGCGACGGCCCTGCCCCAGCTCATCCGCGCCGAGGTCCAGCGGCAAGGCCTCGGCCCCGAGGCCGTCGGCGCGATCCGAACGGTGTTCGGGAACGTCACGCGGCCCTTCAGCTACGAGGAGTACGGCGGGACGCCGCTGCTCGGCGTGACCGGCACGAGCGTCATCGGACACGGCGGCTCCTCCGCCAAGGCCATCGCCCAGATGATCCACCGCGCCGCCGAGATCGCGCGCGAAGACGTCCACGGCGCGATTGCAGAAGCACTGGCTTAGTCCCCGCCACCCATGCCCCTTACGCTGCTGAGCCTGCCGCTGCGTTGGGCGTGGAGGGCCGGGAGAGCATAGCCTCTTTCCACCTCCTCTCCATTCCCCTCCACGCCCTCTCACCCCGACCCGCCATGCCCCGCGCCGCCATTACCGCCGTCGGTCACTTTCTCCCCGAGACCAAGCTGACCAACGCTGACCTCGAGAAGATGGTCGACACGAGCGACGAGTGGATCCGCACGCGGACCGGCATCCGCGAGCGCCGCATCCTGCGCGAGCCCGGCAAGGCGACCGCCTACATGTGCGCCCACGCGGCCCGGGAGATCCTCGACCAGCGCGGGATCGACCCGCAGGAGATCGACCTGATCATCGTCGCGACCGTCACGCCGGACATGCTGTTCCCCGCGACGGCCTGCCTCGTCCAGCACGAGATCGGAGCCCACCGCGCGTGGGGCTACGACCTCTCGGCGGCGTGCTGCGGGTTCCTCTTCGCGCTCTCGGCCGGGACTCAGTTCATCGAAAGCGGGACGTACAGAAAAGTGCTCGTGATCGGGTCCGACATGATGAGTTCGATCATGGACTACACCGACCGGACGACCTGCATCATCTTCGGCGATGGGGCCGGGGCCGTCCTGCTCGAACCCAGTGAGGAGCACGGCCTCCTCGACTTCGTACATCACGCCGACGGCTCTGGGGCGGAACACCTGCGCATGGACGGCGGCGGGAGCCTGCACCCGGCCACGCACGAGACCGTCGACAAGCGGATGCACTACCTCCTTCAGGAGGGACGGCAGGTGTTCAAGTTCGCCGTCAAGGGTATGGCGGGCGTCTCGGCCGAGGTGATGGAGCGCAACCGGCTCTCGGGCGAGGACATCAAATACCTCGTCCCGCACCAGGCCAACCTCCGCATCATCGACGCGACCGCGAACCGGATGGGCATCGGGCGCGACCAGGTGATGATCAACATCGACCGCTACGGCAACACCACCTCGGGCACGATCCCACTCTGCCTCTACGACTGGGAAGCCGAGCTCCGGCCCGGCGACAACGTCGTCCTTGCGGCCTTCGGCGGCGGGTTCACCTGGGGCGCGACGTACCTGACCTGGGCCTACGACGGCAGCCAGGTCCCCGGCGCGCGCGACCGGCAGCAGAAAACGCTTGATTAGCAGGGGAGGAGTGGAGGGGGTGAAGAGCGGAAGCCTCTGACCCTCGCCGCCTATCTTCCGCTCTTCCATTCCTCCGCTCCTCCGCTCATGAATGCCTTCCTCTTCCCCGGCCAGGGCTCTCAGTTCGTCGGCATGGCGGCCGACCTCTACGAGCAGTTCCCCGAGGCCCGCGACGTGATCGACGAGGCCGACCGGAACCTCGACCTCCCGCTCAAAATCCGCATGTTCGGCGACGGCGACGACCCGGAGACCGAAAAGGCCGCGCTGACGCAGACCGACGTCACGCAGCCCGCGCTCTACGTCCACAGCCTCGCCGCCTTCGCGGTGCTCCAGTCGAAAGGCCACGCGCCCGACATGGCGGCCGGGCACAGCCTCGGCGAGTACAGCGCGCTCGCCGCCGCCGGCGCGCTGAGCTTCGAGCAGGGCCTCCGCCTCGTCCGGCTGCGCGGGCAGCTCATGGCCCGGGCGGGCGACGAGCGGCCCGGCGCGATGTCGGCCGTCTTGGGCCTCGACGCCGACGTGCTCGAGCTGATCTGCCAGCAAGCCACCGACGAGAGCGAAGGCGTCGTGCAGTGCGCCAACTTCAACGCACCGGGGCAGATCGTCGTCTCAGGGGACCGGGACGCCGTGGCCCAGGCGAGTGAGGCTGCGAGCGCGGCCGGGGCGAAGCGCGTCCTCCCGCTCCCGGTCAGCGGGGCGTTCCACTCGCCGCTGATGGCCTACGCCGTGGACGGCCTCAGCGACGCGCTCGAAGCAGCGACCATCAACGCGCCGCAGTGCCCAGTCTACCTCAACGTCACCGCCCACCCCTCGACCGACCCAGATGAGATCCGCCGCCGCCTGCTCGACCAGCTCACCGCGCCCGTCCGCTGGGCGCAGACGCTCGAAGCGATGCACGCCGACGGCGCGACGCGCTTCGTCGAGGTCGGCGCGGGCACCGTGCTCTCCGGCCTCGCCAAGCGCACGCTCGGCCGCAAGGTCGAGACCGCCACGGCGGGCACCGCTGGGGAGTTGGAGGATGGGGAATAGAGGATCGAAGATGGCGAAGCGTACGAACCTGAAGGCCATCCTCTATCCTCAACCTTCCATCTTCATTCCGCCCGAAGCGCCGACTCTGAATCCAACCCTACCACTTAAATGAACCTCGATCTCACGGACAAGACGGTCCTCGTCACTGGCGGCACGCGCGGGATTGGCCGCGCGATCGTCGAAGCCTGCGCCGAGGCAGGGGCGAAGGTAGCCTTCACCTACCGCTCCTCGTCTGAGACCGCCGACGCCCTCAAGGCCGATCTCGAAGGCAGGGGCACTGAGGCCCTCGCCCTCCAGAGTGACGCCGCTGACTTCGACGCGGCACAGGCGGCCGTCGACCACGTCACCGGGCAGTGGGGGTCGATTGACGTGCTCGTCAACAACGCAGGCGTGACGCGGGACAACCTGCTGATCCGCATGGGCGAGGACGACTGGGACGCCGTGATCGGGGTCAACCTCAAGAGCGTCTTCAACGCGTGCAAAGCGGCTTACCGCCCGATGATGAAGCAGCGCGCCGGGAGCATCATCAACATCTCGTCGGTGGTCGGGGTGATGGGGAACGCGGGACAGGCGAACTACGCCGCGAGCAAAGCCGGGATCATCGGCTTCACCAAGAGCCTCGCCAAAGAGCTCGGCGCGCGCGGCGTGCGGGCGAATGTGGTGGCCCCCGGCTACGTCGAGACCGACATGACGGGTGCCCTCGGCGACGCGGCGAAGGAGGCGATGCTAGGTGGCATCCCGCTCAAGCGCCCCGCCTCGCCCGAGGACATCGCCCACGCTGCCCTCTTCCTCGCCTCCGACGCGTCCAGCTACATCACCGGCCACGTTCTCCATGTGGACGGCGGACTGGCGATGTGAGACGGCTGACCTCCGTACTCGCGCTCGTCCTGCTCACGGCCCCCGCGGCGGCGCAGGACGGAAGCGCGTTCGCCAAGCGGACGTTCATGCTAGCTGCCGGTGCTGGTGCGAGTGTCTGGACCGTCTCTGTAGCATCTGAGGCCAACGACGGTGCCGTGGTGCTGTTCGCCCCGCTTGCCTCAGCGTTGGGCGTCTACGGCATGGGCCGGATTCTTGGGGCAGAGGGCGACTTTCGGGGAACGATGGTTGGCGCTGGCCTTGGAGCCCTCCCCGGCGCAGTGCTCATCACAGTAGGTGCCGTTCGGCTCAGCGGTTCCGACTGCAGCGACGGGTTCCTGTGCGGCGGCGACGACTTTGCGCTGGTGATCTTCGGCGCGTTGCTCTACCTCGGCGTGCCGCCCATCGGAGCCCTCGTCGGGTTCGGCTCCGTCGAACCGGTGATGAGCCGGGCGAACCTTGGCCTCGGGGTCCAGGCTCCCACGGTCGGGCTGCGCCTGAGTTTCTGACCTCGGTCGGTAGCGCTATATCTCTGGTGGACGGCGGACGCAGAGATCGGCAAAGGGCACGGGACGAATAGGCTTTCCTGCAAGGGTCAGGTGTGCCTATGTTTGGCGCGCCTCCGTCCACCTAGCCCGCGCCCCGCATGGAGCCGAAAATCGCTGAACCTCGCCCCGGCCTCGTCAACCGCCTGCTCGGCAGCATCGAGCGCATCGGCAACAAGCTGCCGGACCCGGCGATGCTGTTCCTGATCTCGCTCTTCATCGTCTGGGGCCTGTCCGCGCTCCTCGCGCCCGTCGAGTTTGCCGACCTCGACCCGCGCTCGGGCGAGCCGATCCGGGTGATCAACCTGCTGACCGGGACGGCGCTCGCGTCGTTCCTGTCGAACATGGTGACCATCTTCACGAGCTTCGCGCCGCTCGGCGTGGTGCTCGTCGCGATGCTCGGCGTCGGCGTGGCGGACGAGGCGGGGTACTTCAACACGAGCATCAAGCTCCTCCTCGGCAAGACCTCGACGGCGCTCCTGACGCCGGTCGTGATCCTCGTCGGGCTGATCAGCCACAGCGCGGTCGACGCCGGGTACGTGCTCGTGATTCCGCTCGGGGGGATCATCTTCTACGCGGCGGGGCGGCACCCGCTGGCCGGGATCGCGGCGGCGTTCGCCGGCGTCTCGGGCGGCTTCAGCGCCAACCCCGTGCCCTCGGCGCTCGACCCGCTGCTTCAGGGGTTCACGCAGCCCGCGGCGCAGCTCATCGACCCGGACATCCTCGTCAACCCGCTCAACAACTACTTCTTCACCTCGGCCTCGAGCGTCCTCATCATCCTGCTCGGCTGGTTCATCACCGACCGCATCATCGAGCCGCGCCTGAACGCGGCGACGCCGGTCGACTCCGACGCCGAGGAGCAGCCCGACATGGGGTACATCGACCCGCGCGAGAAGAAGGCGTTCTGGTGGGGCACGGGTGTGCTCGTCCTCGGGCTCGTTGTCCTCACGCTCACGCTCCTCCCGGCCGACTCGCCGTTCCGCGACGCGAGCGGCTCGCTCAACTCGTTCTCGGCCCCGATCATGCAGTCCATCGTGCCGCTGATCTTCCTGCTGTTCCTGATACCGGGCGTGGTCTACGGCATCGTGGCGGGCGTCTTCAAGACCTCGAAGGACATCGTGGACGCGATGACGAAGGCGATGCAAGGGATGGGGTACTACGTCGTGATGGCGTTCTTCTGCGCGCTCTTCGTCCACGCCTTCGGGGCGTCGAACATCGGGGCGCTCCTCGCGGTCAAGGGGGCGGCCGGGCTGCAGGCGCTCTCGCTCCCCGGCGGCGTGACGGTCGTCGGCATCATCTTCCTGACGGCGTTCGTGAACCTCTTCGTCGGCTCGGCGAGCGCGAAGTGGGCCCTCCTCGCGCCGATCTTCGTGCCGGTCCTGATGCAGGTCGGGATCTCGCCGGACCTGACGCAGGCGGCCTACCGCGTCGGCGACTCGTCGTCGAACATCATCACGCCGCTGATGCCGTACTTCCCGCTCGTGGTGGTCTACTGCCAGCGCTACGTCAAGAGCACCGGCATCGGGACGCTGACCTCGCTGATGATCCCGTACGCGGCGGCGTTCCTCGTGGCGTGGTCGGCATTCCTGCTGCTCTACTGGACCGTCGGCATCCCGCTCGGACTCAGCGCGTCGTACACGTACCCGGCTCCCTGACCGCCGACGGCACGTCTACTAACAGCACCGACCTTCGGACATGGGGTGTGCGTGTCTACCCACTACAGCCTTGACCGATAGGAAGGGTTGCGGAAGCAGGGATGACGCATAGTTTCTCGCCCTCTAACTCGCGCAGAACCTTTCCTAGATATACGCATGGCAGCCAATTTCTTTTCGTGGCTTCACCTCACCGATCTCCACTATGGCTTAAATGGGCAGGGGTGTCTCTGGCCCACCCTGCGAGAACCCCTTCTAAAGAGTCTGGATAAGCTGCACGAGAAGAGCGGGCCTTGGGATGCCGTGCTCTTCACCGGCGACCTTGTTCAGTCGGGTGAGGCTGGGCAGTTTGGGGCGATGCAAGCAGATGTGCTAGAGCCTTTGTGGGAGAAGCTCCGTGAGTTGGGATCGGGCGAGGCAGTCCTCTTGGCAGTGCCGGGCAACCACGACCTTCAGCGCCCTACCCCCGGTTCAGGAGCCGTGGACATGCTGCTGCTCCCCACGGGCTTCTCCCACATCGCCGAGACTTTCTGGACAGTCTCCGAGTCCGACTACCGAGCCGTGATCGACGAGGCGTTTGCAGCCTATACCACGTGGTGGGCAGACGCTCCGCACCGACCGGACGGGCTGAGAGAGGGGATGCTGGCGGGTGACTTTGCCGTCACGCTAGAGCGCGGCTACCGACGCATCGGTATCGTCGGCCTGAACACGACGTTCCTCCAACTTGCGGAAGGGGACTACAAAAAACGGCTCGTCTGGCACCCCCAGCAGCTTGCGGCTTTGTTCGACGACGGCGTAGATCGCTGGGTGAACGACCATGACGCCTGCCTCTTGCTCACTCACCAGGGTCCGGACTGGCTGACGGATGAAGCTCGGGAGCGAGGAAGCACAGAGATCACTCCGTCCAACCGGTTCGCGGTTCACCTCTTCGGCCACCAGCACGAGACGGAGGCCAAATACGTCCGCTACCCAGGGGACACCGGGGCCGTCTGGCAATGCCAGGGGTGCTCCGTCTTCGGCATGGAAAAGAGCGGGGAGCCGCCGACAGTGGCCCGGACGCACGGCTACGCCACCGGGCGAATAGCCTTCCGAAACGACGCGGCGACGCTGCGCCTGTGGCCGCTCACCGCAACGGGCAAGCCGAACGGATGGCGCTTCAAGCCGGATCACGACAACTTGGAGCTTCAAGAGGATGGCGGCACGTCGCCTGAGCCGGTCGCTGCTCGTCCACGAGCGCTCCCACCCGAGGCTGCCAAGACAGAAGCCCCGGAGCCCAACGAACCGCCCATCGAGCCCCGACCACCCTCCGACAATCCTCTTCCGGCCGATGCCGTGCGGCTGTATGGACGAGACGAACTGCTGGACGAAACCGAGGCCCTGCTTGAAAGGGTCTCCTTTCTCATCCTATACGGCCTTCGCGGCAACGGGAAGTCCGAGATCATCCGCGAGTTGGCGCGCCGAGCCGGCCGGACGCCCCTCCACTTCTTCGCCGATGAAGACACCACGCGCGAAACGCTCTACCGGCACATCGCCCACAACCTAGGCGACCTATCTGAGAACAAACATCCTCCCGCGGGGAGCCCAGATGAGATCGCCGCTGAGATCGCGCAGCGCTTTCCCAACCCAGAACCGGCCTGGGTCTGGATCGACAGCGGCCACAAACTCCTCGGGACGGACGGGTTCCGCGATCCAGAGGTCCGCGCCCTCCTCCTCGGGCTGCAGCAGGCACTTGGTGACCGGTGGACATGGATCTTCGAGCTGCGCGAGCGCCCGCCCGAGCGCCTCCTCGTCGGGCAGTCCGAAGAGCGCGAGGTCCCAGGACTCGACAGCGCTAGCCTCTTCGAATGCCTCGCCGATGCGGCTCCGCCCGGGCAGGCAGAGGCGTGGCAGTACACGAAGACCGATCGCCGAGCCATATACCAGTGGCTCGGCGGCGGGCAGGGGGACCAAGCTCATCCCCACGCCACCCAGCTTCTCATCGAGGTAGCGCGAGGGCGCAACGAGTCCCCGCTGCAGGTGCTACAGCGGCATCGCCACCAGCTTGAGGAGCGGATGGAAGGGCTGCTCCTCAATGACCTCTACGACAACGTCCTAAAAGCGCCTGCGCGACATATGCTCGACGCCCTCGCGCTCTACCGTAAAGGTATCCCGCACGACCACATCGACACGCTCGAACGCCACCTCGGCGTACAGGGTTGGGAAGGTCTGGACCGACGGTGCCTCCTCGCGCTCTCCGCCGACCACCAGAGGTATTTCCTCCACGGCTTCGTTGCCGCTTGGGTCCGCTCCCGCAAGCACGGGTACGCCGACGACGGGGAGCAGGACGCGCTCGCCTTCCGAGAAGACGCTGCCGGCGAGACTAAGCGCCGCGCCCGGAATATGCACGGCGCCATCGCGAGTTGCTTCCTGAAGCAGCTCGGCCAGAAGCCCCGCACCACGAGCCTCAACATTGACCGTGCCCTCGAAGCGTTTCACCACCTCGTGGCAGCGGGGGACGCTCACCGTGTGAAAGGGATCGCCGTCTCCCTCTTAGGAGCCAACTTGGAATGGGCGCGAAAGCGCATGGAAGCCTTCTACAAGCAGCTTTTCGAAAGCAGAGCGCCCATTCACGAGCAGGCAGCAGCGCTCGAATACCGAGCCCTATTGGAACCAGAGAGCCACATGGTCCAGCGCTTCCTCGGAGAGGCCTACCGCAAGTTGGAAGGCGACAAGAGTGACAAAGCTTTGGCGTGCTTCGAAAAGGCATGCGACATGCGGCGCGACTTCCCACCCTACTGGGCTAACTTAGGGAATGCCTTACTTGCACTTGGACATGAAGGCGCGCGAGCTTTTCTCGAACGCCTAGAGGCTGTTGAGAAGGGGCAGCCCGAGGCCGTCGATGCTCACGTGCGCGCGATCCAGGCTCGGAGCCTAGAACTCGTAGGCCGGGGCGCCGAGGCGTCGGCGCTGCGGATGGCCGAGATCGAGCGCGGCAGCCGGGACCCCGCCCTCTACAGCGACGAGGCGAAGGCCCTGCTCGACGCGGGCGACGCCGAGGGCGCGCTCGGCGTGCTCGACCTCGCCGAGGCCAACGGTGCTACTAATTCCTACACCACGGCCATCCGCGCCTCAGTGCTCGCGGCTCTCGGC
>JBCDKT010000016.1 GCA_038746285.1 Bacteroidota bacterium | reverse complement strand
TAGTGTCTCACCTATACGAGGTCGTCCCCGCGCAGGCGGGGACCCATGCACCCCCCTGTGTGAAGCGCCGCCGCCTGATGGATGCCCGCCTGCGCGGGCATGACATGAGAGTGAGGCAACAATCCTCAGAGGTGGTATAAGCCAAGTTGTGCCGTGCCTGCGACCTTGTGCCTGTTGACCGCAGACAGAGCCTGCCCCGGACACCGATCCCGGGGGACGGCAGACCGCCGTGGGTGCTAGAATCTGCGGTCCGCCGTCTGCGGTCGGTCGTCTCCGTCCTGCAGCGCTCCTATCGCACAACTTGAGTTATCTAGCTGCGCCGTGGGTGATGCTCCACCCCTCGAAGGTCACCCGTTCGCCGTGCCGGAGGCGGCGGCCTGGAGGCGGGCCAGTTCCTGCTCGGCGCGCTCCCGGACGGGATCGCCCGCCTCGGTCAGCGTGAGGACCTTCTCGAACCGTTCCTGCGCCTGGTCCGTCCGGCTGATCTGCGCGAGCATCAGCCCGAAGTTGAAGTTGGCCCGGACGTGCTCGGGGTCCTCGCCGAGCACCTCCTTGACCGTCTCGACGGCCTGCATCGGGTTGAGCCCGTCGTTGAGGTAGGCCGTCGCGAGGTCCGTCCGCACGTCGAGGTCGGTGTCGTCGAGGGCGACGGATCGCTCGTAGTTCTCGGCGGCGCGCTGGGCGTAGAAGGTCCGGGTCTCGCCCTGGGTGCGCAGCATGTGGGCGAGGTAGAGCGAGCCCGCGTCGGCCCAGGCGAGGGCGGTCTGCCGCACCTCGGCGACCTCCTGCTGGATCGGTGCGGCGAGGGCGAAGGCCCCGCTCCGGGCGTAGAGCCCGGCGAGGTCTTCCTGCTTCGCCAGGCGCTCGTCGCCGGTCGCGGCTGCGATCTCGTCTTCGAGCGCTGCGGCCCGCGCCTCGACCTCGGCCGGAAGCTCGGGGGCCGCCTCCGCCGGGGGCGGCGCTGCCGCGCCTGCCGGGGCCGTGCCGGTCGCAGCGGCAGGCGTCGCCGCCGGGGGGTCGGTGCTGGCCTGGGTGATGAAGAAGAGCACGACCACGGCCAGCAGCGCCACGCCGACCAGCGCAAGCGCGCGCTTCCCCGCGTCCGACGAGGGACGCCCCACCGAGGCAGGGGCCGGAGGCGGCATGGGAGGCGGCACCGCAGGTCTCGACTCGGCGACAGGCACGATGGGCACCGGCGCGGTGGGGGGCGCGGGGTTCGCTGCCGTCACGAGCGCTTGCCCGCACTGGTAGCAGAAGCGCGCATGCGCCGGGTTCTTCGTCCCGCAGCTCGTGCAGAACGGCCCGGCTTCGACCGCTACTTCGGCCACAGGCTCCGGTGCGGGCTCCGGCAGGGCCGGGCCGGGTGCGCTCGCCTCGGGCTCCGGCTCGAGCGTCGCCTCGTCCTCCGTCACCACCTCCTCGCCGACCATGTGGCCGCAGAGGTCGCAGCGGCTCGCGTCGGGCGCGAGGCGAGCACCGCAGGCAGAGCAGACGGGAGAGGGCATCGTGTTCGAGCTGCCGGGGCCGTGAGACGAGCGCTTCTGCTTCGCGCCACCGGAGGATAGAGAGTGGAAGATAGAGGATCGACGAGGCCTGCTGTCTCCCACCCTCCATTCTCCATCTTCAATCCTCACCCGCTTCGGCGCTCGGCGGCGAGGTGGGCCTCGTTCACGGTGCGGCGAAACTCCTGCGAGGCCTTGAAGACCGGCACGAAGTGGCGCGGCACGGCCACCGACGCGCCGGTCTGCGGGTTGCGGGCGGTGCGGGCCGCGCGTTCCTTGACCCGGAACGAGCCGAACCCGCGCAGTTCTACCGCACCGTCGGCTTCGAGGGTTTCGCGGACGGTGAGGAGGAAACCGTCGATGACGGCCTCGGTTTCGAGTTTCGTGAGGCCGGTTCCGTCGGCGATGCGGTCCACGAGGTCGGCTTTGGTCATAGTTCCACGGATCAGTAGCTGCGAAATACGTTCCTAATACGTTCCTAGGTCTCTCCGTCTTATGCCGGCCAAGATAGCGACGGGGTCTGGCGGCGTAGCGCGAGAGGCCGAGCGCTGCAGGCCGTGCTGTGCCTCCGTACCCACACATACGAGATGCTGACCGCATTGCGCTCACGAGGCTCCGCGCCTACCTTCGGCCTACTCCTGACCGCACCCCATCCGATGCGCCCTGCCCTCCTCCTCGCCGTCCTCCTCTTCGTCCCCACCGCACACGCCCAGCAGGCCGCGCCGTGGCAGCAGGCCGTCGCCTACGAGATGGACATCCACCTCCAGGCCGACCGCCACCGCGTCCTCGGCGAGCAGCGCCTGGTCTACACCAACAACGCGCCCGACACGCTCCGCCAGGTCTACTACCACCTCTACTTCAACGCCTTCCACCCGGGCTCGATGATGGCCGAGCGCAACCGCGCCCTCCCCGACCCCGACCGCCGCGTCGTGCCGCGCATCTTCAACCTCGGGCCGGAGGAGGTCGGGTGGCACCGGGTCCGCTCGCTCACCCAGGACGGCGCGCCGGTCGCGTTCCGGGTCGAGGACACGGTGCTGGAGGTGGACCTCGCCCGGCCGATCCTGCCGGGGGGGTCGGCGGTCTTCGAGATGGAGTTCGAGTCCCAGGTGCCGCTCCAGACGCGGCGCTCGGGGCGCGACAGCCGCGAGGGAATCGACTACTCGATGACGCAGTGGTACCCGAAGATGGCGGCCTACGACGCCGTCGGCTGGCACGCCGACCCCTACATCGGGCGCGAGTTCTACGCGCCGTTCGGGACGTTCGACGTCCGCCTCACGCTGCCGGCGGACTACGTCGTCGGGGCGACGGGCGTGCTCCAGAACCCCGAGGCCGTCGGGCACGGGTACGACCAGCCGCCCGGCCTCGGCCCCGTCGCGCCGGGTCCAGCGTCAGCGGCCGACTCGCTGACGTGGCACTTCCGCGCCGAGCAGGTCCACGACTTCGCCTGGGCCGCCGACCCGGACTACCTCCACGAGACGCTGTCGGTGACCGATGTGCCGGGCCGCACCGAGCCGGTCACGCTCCACCTCCTCTACCAGCCCGATGTAGCCGAGAACTGGGCGCAGCTCGGGGCGCGGACGGCGGAGCTGACGCGCTACTTCAGCGCCCGCTTCGGGACCTACCCGTGGCCGCAGTTCACCGTCGTCCAGGGCGGCGACGGCGGGATGGAGTACCCGATGGCGACGCTCATCACCGGGCGGCGCTCGCCCCTCTCGGCGCTCGGCGTGACGACGCACGAGTTCGCCCACATGTGGTTCTACGGGGTCGTCGCGACCAACGAAACCGACTTCGCGTGGATGGACGAGGGCTTCACGAGCTTCGCCACCACCGAGGGCGTGCGCCACGTCCTCGCCACCGAGGGCCTCGCCCCGCCTGGCCCGCCGAGCCACGCTGGGGCGCGGGCGCGCATCGCGCAGCTTCAGCGGCTCGGGCTCTACGAGCGGCCCAACACGCCCTCCGACTGGTTCGAGACCAACACCGCCTACGGCGCGGCGTCGTACTCGGCCGGCCGCGTCCTCGCCGACCTCCTCGGCTACGTCGCGGGCGACGCCGTCCGGGACGAGATCCTCCGGGAGTACGTCCGCCGCTTCTCCTTCCGGCACCCCTACCCGGCCGACGTGCTCGCCGTCGCCCAAGACGTAAGCGGGCTCCAGCTCGACTGGCTCTTCGAGCAACTCCTCGACGGCGGCGTGCGCTACGACTACGCTGCTGCCGGCCTCGACGTGGAGCGGGCGAACGGGCAGGCCCGCTCGGCGGTCACGCTGGAGCGGCGCGAGCCGGGCGTCCTCCCGGTCGACCTCCGCCTCCGCTTCGCCGACGGCTCGGAGCGCATGGTGACGGTTCCGCCGACGGTGATGCGCGGGCAGAAGGCCGTCCCCGAGGGCTGGACCGTCGCCGCGCCGTGGCCGTGGACGAGCGAGACCTACACCCTCACCGTGGAGGGCGACGTGCGCGAGGTGCTGCTCGACCCCGAGCGGCGGATGCTCGACCTCGACGAGTCGAACCACCGGCTCCGCCGCTTCGGGTCCGACCGGCTGCGGCGCTTCGCTGGCCTCTACGCCCAGCCGACGCCCACGGCGAACGCGACGACCTACGCGCTGTCCTCGATCACTGCCTATTCGCACGACTACGGTGTCGGCGTCGGCGCGCAGCTTCGGACCGCGCTGCCGAATGGCCGGGGCACGCTCCAGCTCGGCCTCACGCTCTGGCCGCAGGTGATCGCGGATGAAAACCAGGGCTTCGACCTCGAAGGCGTCTTCCCCGACGTCCTCCCGAGCGGTGACCCGTTTCCCGTTTCGCTCGCCTCCTCCGGCGACGCTTTCGAGAGCTCGCCGCTCGACGGGATCGACTACACGGCGGTCTACACGCGGCAGCTCTTCGGCCTCGGTCCGCTCGACGACGTGCGCTTCGAGGCGCAGAAGCACCTCGGCATTCTGGAGAACCGTGTCTCGCTCACGAAGGTGCTCGGGCGCTACCCGACGCTGCGCCGGTGGGACCATAGCCTCACCTTCACCCTCGGCCACCAGCACCGCGTCACCGGCCGTGCCTTCGAGGACTTCGACGCGTTCCCGACGCGCCTCGACACCCGCAGCGGCCTCACCTTTCCCGATGCATTCGGCCTCGACACCGGCTTCGGCGAGGACCACCTCGTCTCGGCCCGGCTGGACTACCGGATCGGCGACGCCCGGGGCGAGGTGACCGTGACCGGCGAGATCGGCGGGGCGATGGGAATCTACGAGGACAGCGCTCCCGCCTTTGCTGTAGGCTCAGAGTTCAATGCCAACCGGCTCTGGATGACGGCGACGAAGGCGACCGACCTCGGACCGTTCGAGGGCGTGGCGCGGCTCGCGCTCGGGATCGGGTCGGACCGGTTGAGCCCGCAGAAACGGTTCCGGCTGGGCGCGTCGTCGGTCGAGACGGCGTGGCGGAGCGATGCCTACCGCGTGCTGGCCGCCGTGCCGGACGACCCGCAGCGCGACGGGCAGTTCTTCGCGCTCTCCGGCATCGGGCCCGTAGCCTACCTCGTGCGCGAGCCGTCCCTGACGGCGGACGGCATTCGCCTGCCGAGGTCGAACCAGCCCACGAGCGGGACGAGTCTCATTGCCGGGAGCCTCGCGCTCCGGCTCGGCCCCGCGCGTCTGCTAGGCCTGAGCCGCTCGGCCGAGGCGGTGCTCGCGCCTCTTCGCCTGGAAGTCTTCAGCGGCTTCGGCGGGGTAACTTCAGACTTCGCGGCCGACGCCGGGCTCGGGGTCCGGTACGACCTCGGGGCGCTGGCCCCGCTCGCCCGGGCATCCCGCCTCGCCGGACTTGTTGCGCAGTCGGACGTGCTGCGCGGCCTGCACCTCGTCGCCAAGTTTCCGGTGTGGGCGAGCGAGCCGGATCGGATCGGGCCCGACGAGGAGGCGTTTGGCTTCCGCTGGCTCGTCGGCATCGAAGCTGGATTGTGACAGGCCAAACCACACCGTATCTTTGCCGTTATGAAACGACTGCTTTTCCTCCCCCTGCTCGCGCTCGCCTTTGCGGCCTGCGACTCCGGCGAAGACGGCCCGCCCACCCAGCAGGATCCCGGCAGTTTCTCTGCCACCGTTGCCTCGTCGGCGGGAGACAGCACGGCGTTCTCCGGCCTTGCCCTTGCCAGCTTTAACGAGAGCGCGACCTTTCGCGGCATCACCCTGGCGGAGACGGGCGCGAATGAGACAGACATTCTCCGCTCCATGCTCTTCTCCCTCACGGCCCCCTTTACGCTGGCTCCAGGTACCTACGGGATTGGCGACGTGTCGGGCGACAGCGCATCGTTTGCCGTACTCTATTCCGACTTCCGCACATTCCCCAACGTAGGTTTCTTCGCACAGTCCGGGACGCTGACGCTGGAGACCATCACGGAGGAGACTATGGCCGGACGCTTCGCCTTCGAGGGCGTCGGCCGGTCTCCAGACCTCGGTAGCCTAAGCGTAGATTACACTGCACGCGGGACGTTCGAGGCGCCCGTCACGCGGCCGCCGGAGGATTGACGAGGCATCCTCGCTCGGCCGGTTCGGCCCCGGCGATGCCTGCCGCTGCGGTGACATGGGGATGAGGGACACTCTGCGGTTTGCCTGAGGGGATCGCTTTTTCGTACCTTTGGTGCTGTTTTGGTACCCTTTCCTCCGGCTGCGGTGCGCGTGCCCGACGCCCCGCCGGACCGACCTCTTCCGAACCGAGCGCGCGCATGAAAGTCTTGTTCGTAGCAGGCGAGGTGGCCCCGTTCTCCGCCTCCACCCAAGCCGCCCACCTCGCCCGCGACCTGCCCGAACACCTCCAGGAGCACGCCGGCATCGAGACCCGGATCATCATGCCGCGCTACGGGACCGTGTCGGAGCGGCGCAACCGGCTCCACGAGGTCATCCGCCTCTCCGGCAGCGACATCTCGGTCGGCGAGACCACGGAGACGCTCAAGGTCAAGGTGGCCTCGATCCCCGGCATCCGGCTCCAGGTCTACTTCATGGACAACGTCCACTACTTCAAGCGCAAGGGCATCTTCCGGGACCGCAAGACGGAGGCGCTGTTCGAGGACAACGCCGAGCGCGCCCTCTACTTCGGCCGCGCCGCGCTCACGACGGTCGAGAACCTCGGCTGGGCACCGGACGTGGTCCACGCTGTCGGCTGGATCGCTGGCTACGTGCCCGCGCTGCTCAGCGGCGAGTTCGCCGGGCGCGACCTGTTCGGCGGGGTGAAGACGGTCTACACCCCTGACGACGCCGGCGTGGACGTGCGCCTGACGGCCGACCAAGCCGCCGCCTACGGCCTTCACGCCGACGCGGCCGACCGCGAAGTGCGCGAGGTCGGGGCTGCCACGGCCGACGCCGTAGCCTCGGGCGAGCCCGGCACCGGCGGGCCGACGCTCGACGGCGAGCCGCACGAGATCGCCGAGCGCGCCGCCGCGTTCTACCGCGACCTCGTCGCCTGAGCCTCGCCGCTAGGAACGCTCCACCGGCGCGGCGGTACGCTGTAGGCTGCCCGGTGGCCTCAGACCCCGGACGTATATTCCGCGCTCTCTCGTTCCCCCGCCCCACCCAGCTCCCGAACTCTCATGGCTAAGGTCGACGTCGTCATGCCCAAGATGGGCGAAAGCGTGATGGAAGGCACCGTGCTCACCTGGTCGAAGGCCGTCGGCGACGAGGTCGAGCTCGACGAGACCCTCCTCGAAATCTCGACCGACAAGGTCGACTCCGAGGTGCCGTCGCCTGCCAAAGGCCGGCTCGCCGAGATCCTCGTGCCCGAGGGCGAGACGGTCGAGGTCGGAGCCAAGATCGCCGTGATCGAGACCGACGTAAACGCCGAGATCGGCGGCGACGGGGCCAGCGGTGCACCGGACAGCGCGCCCGCCGAGACCGGCGAGGCCGAAGCCGTCGTCACCGAGGAGGCCACAGACGCCGCGCCGAATGTCGAGCCGGTCGAGGCCGCTGCGGCGGCGCCCGTCACCGGGGGCGAGCAGGTGGAGGTGGTGATGCCCAAGATGGGCGAGAGCGTCATGGAAGGCACCGTGCTCGCGTGGGCCAAAGCCGTCGGCGACGAGGTCGAACTCGACGAGACCCTCCTCGAGATCTCGACCGACAAGGTCGACTCCGAGGTGCCGTCCCCGGCGAAGGGCATCCTCGCCGAGATCCTCGTGCCCGAGGGCGAGACGGTCGAGGTCGGGGCCAAGATTGCCCTCATCGCCACGGGCGAAGGCGCGAGCGTAGGCTCCGCTCCCGCACCGGCCGCCCCGAAGCCGGACGCCGCCCCGACCGGCGGCGACGGCGCGGCTCCGAGCCCGCCCGAGAAGAGCTACGGCATGGCCGGGCAGGCGGTCGCCGGCGACGGTGCTCCGCTCGCGGCTCCCGCCGCAGCCCAAGTCACCGCCAGTGGCCCGCTCCAGCGGCGCGGCTCCGACGGCCGGTTCTACTCGCCGCTCGTCCGCTCGATCGCCGGGGCCGAGGGCGTCTCGCAGCAAGAACTCGAGTCCATCGCCGGCAGCGGGGCCGAGGGCCGCGTCACCAAGAAAGACATCCTCGGCTACATCGAGACGCGCCAGGCGCAGCCCGCCGCCCCGCAGCAGGCACCGCCCCAGCCGACGCCGCAACCCGCCGCCCAGCCTGCCGTCGCCCCGTCGGCCCCGGCTCCGCAGCAGCCGATGACCCAGCCCGGCGACCGGGTCGAGATCATCGAGATGGACCGGATGCGGCAGATGATCTCCGAGCACATGCGGCGCTCGGTCGACACGAGCGCGCACGTCACGAGCTTCAACGAGGTCGACGTCACGCGGCTCGTCGAGGCCCGCGAGCGGCACAAGGCGGCGTTCCAGCAGCGCGAAGGGGTCAAGCTGACCTACACGCCGTTCTTCGTCCGCGCCGCCGTCGAGGCGCTCAAGACGCACCCCCTCCTGAACGCCTCGGTCGAGGGCAAACGGGTCGTGGTCAAGAAGGACTACCACGTCGGCATCGCCGTCGCGATCGGCACGAAGGGCCTCCTCGTCCCGGTCGTCCGCGACGCGGGACAGAAGAACCTCACCGGCCTGACGCACGCCGTCGCCGACCTGGCCGAGCGCGCGCGCTCGAAGCAGCTCATGCCGGACGAGCTCCAGGGCGGGACGTTCACCGTCACAAACGTCGGCAGCCTCGGCTCGCTCATGGGGACCCCGATCATCAACCAGCCGCAGGTCGCCATCCTCTCGCCGGGGATGATTCGCAAGCGGCCCGTCGTGGTCGAGCACCCGGACCTCGGCGACATCATCGCGGTCCGGCAGATGATGTACGTCTCGCTGAGCTACGACCACCGCGTCATCGACGGCGCGATGGGCGCGTCCTACCTCCACGCCTTCAAGGAGGCCCTGGAAGGCATCGACCCGGACGAGGCGATCTAGGAGCGGAAGAGCGGACGTAGGGAAGAGCGGAAGAGGGGCGCAGCGGTGACCCTCGAACCCTTCCGCTCTTCCACCCCTCCGCTCTTTCTCTCTTGCATACCGGAGCACAACGGGCTAGATTGCGGTACCCAATAGCCGTTATCCTCCCATGCCCGACGCCCCCGGCCTCACCCTCTCGCTCACCGAACTCGACGCCCGCCTCGACGGGTTCGTGACGGAGTATCTCAAGGAGAAGAGCCCGGAGACGGCGGGGACGTACCGCCGCTCGCTCAACGAGTTCGAGCGCTGGTTCGCCACCGAGCGCCACGCCGCGAAGGGGTCTCCTTCGAGGGGCTTCCGCTTCCGCACCGAGGACGTGGAGCGCTACAAGGCCTACCTGATGGAGGACCGCGGCCTCAGCCAGGTCTCGGTCTCGACCTACCTCACCGCGCTCCGCCGGTTCTGCCAGTACCTCGTCGACATCGGCCTGCTGGAGGAGAACCCGGCGCGGGCCGTGAAGGGCAACCGCCGCCCGAGCGAGCACAGCCGCAAGGTTTTTACCGAGCGCGAGATCGAGCAGCTCCTCGGCGGCCTCCGCACGAGCGCCCCCATCGAGAAGCGCGACCGGGCGATCGTCTACCTCATGCTCTACGCGGGCCTGAGCGAGATCGAGATCGTCCGCGCCGACCTCCGGGACCTGGAGCAGACGCTGCTCGGGTGGTACCTCCGCGTGCAGGGCAAGGGCCGGACGGTCAAGGACCAGCAGGTGCCGGTCGACCCGCCGGTGATGGACGCGATCCGGCTCTACCTCGACGCGCGCGGGCCCGTCCGCCCCGAGGACCCGCTGTTCGTCTCGCACGGGCACCGCTCCGACGGCGAGCGCCTCAACACGCGGAGCATCCGCAGCCGCATCAACGGCCTCCTCAAGGCGACGGGCCTCAAGCGCCCCGGCGTGACGCCGCACTCGCTCACCCACACCGCCGCCCTCATCTGGCTCAACGACGGGATGAGCCTCGACGAGGTCCGCCAGCGCATGCGCCACGGCACGCTCGACACGACGATGATCTACTTCAAGAAGCAGGGCCTCCTCAAGCGGAGCATCGAAGAGCGCGCTTAGGAGCGGAAGAGCGGAGGAAAGGAAGAACGGAAGATTTTAGGGTACATCGCCCGGTCAATCTTCCCCGCTTCCGCTCGTCCCCGCTTCCGCTCTTAAAAGTCCCTTCTGCCCGATGTCGCGGCGGACCTGCATGCCGTCGAACGAGACCGCGTCAACGCCGGCGTAGGCACGGTCGAGGGCAGCCTGTAAACCGGAGCCGAAGCCGGTGACGCCGAGGACGCGGCCGCCGGCGGTGACGGTCGCGCCATTCTGCTCGGCGGTGCCTGCGTGAAAGACGGTCACGTCGTCCGGCACGTCGCCGAGGCCGTGGACCGGGACGCCCTTCGTGGACGAGGCCGGGTAGCCCGCCGAGGCGAGGACGACACACGCGGCGGCGCTGTCGCGGAGCGCTACGCTAACCTCGCCCACCCGGCGGTGCGCGACGGCTTCGAACAGGTCGACCGCATCGGCGTCGAGCAGCGGGAGGACGACTTGGGCCTCGGGATCGCCGAAGCGGCAGTTGTACTCGACCACGCGCGGCGCACCTGCTTCGTTACGGGTCTCGACTCCTATCATCAGCCCGACGTAGAGGACGCCCCGGTACGGCGTGCCCTCCGATGCCATTCCCGCGATCGTCGGGCGGACGATCCGCTCCTCGACGGCGGCGAGCACTTCGGGCGTCACGACCGGCGCGGGCGCGTAGGCTCCCATCCCACCCGTGTTGGGGCCGGTGTCGCCCTCGCCGATCCGCTTGTGGTCCTGCGCCGGCGCGAGGAGGACGTAGTCGGTGCCGTCGGTGAGGGCGAAGACGCTGGCCTCCTCGCCGCGCATGAAGTCCTCGACGACGACCGTCGCCCCGGCCTCGCCGTAGGCCGCATCGCGCAGCATCTCGCGGAGCGAAGCGCGGGCCGCCTCAGCGTCGGGGCAGATATGGACGCCCTTGCCCGCGGCAAGGCCGTCGGCCTTCAGCACGACCGGGAAGGTCCCGGCTTCGACGTACGCCACCGCCTCGTCGAACTGCGCGGCCTCGAACGTGCGCGAGGCGGCGGTCGGGATATCGTGGCGGGCCATGAACGCCTTGGCGAACTGCTTGCTGCCCTCGAGCTGCGCCGCCGCCGCGGTCGGCCCGACGACGGCGAGACCGGCGGCCTCGAACCGGTCCACGATCCCGGCCACGAGCGGGGCCTCCGGCCCGACAATCGTCAGGTCGACAGCGTGCTCTTCGGCAAAGGCGAGGAGGCCGTCGAGGTCGCTCGCAGCGAGGGGGACGCTCTCGGCGAGCGCGGCGGTGCCGGGGTTGCCGGGGGCGCAGAAGAGCGTGGGGCGGCGGGTGCTTTGGGCGAGGGCGTGGCAGAGCGCGTGCTCGCGGCCCCCGCCGCCGACGACGAGGATGTTCATGGGCAGGCGGGCGATGGAGGGGCTGGAAGATAGCAGGCGCGCCCGACGGGGGTCCACAAATAGCCTAGCCCGACTTGATATTGCCGCCTATATTCCGATCCTCTATCTGGACGCACGTTCCCCTCTGCCTCTCACGCCGCACGCGATGGTTCTCGCGCTCGTACTTGCCCTCTTCCAACTCACGTCGCCCGACACGACGGAGGCCCCCCCCGAGGCCGGCGTCTCGGTCCGGTCGAAGCAGGTCGGGAGCGGGATCGAGGTCAACTACCGGGCGCTGCTCAACTCGTTCGTCTCTTCGTCGAAGGGCTTCGGCGTGGGCGTGGAGGCGATTGTGAGCAACATCGGCACGGCGGGGACCGAACTGCGGGTCTCGGCCGAGCCGGCGCAGCGCTTCGGGCGCTACCGGGCGTCGTTCTTCTCCGGCGACCCGTTCGCGGTCCCGGTCTACGCCGGCGTGAGCGGCGAGTGGACGGTCAACCAGGTCCGGGGGTTCTACGGCGTCGGGCCGAGTTCGAGCCGCGACAACCAGGTCTTCGCCAGCCTGAAAGAGATCGAGGCCGGGTTCCGGGTCGGGTGGTACCCCTTCGGGGCGGGGCGGGTGCTGGTCCAGCCTGCCGTCCGGCTTCTCCACGCAGAGGTCCGCTCGTTCCGCAACCGCGACGACGGCGCGTTCCAGCGGCTCGACCCGGCCTCGCAGCGCTCGCTCTTCAGCGCCGTCGAGCGCCCCTCGACGGGCGTAACCTACGGCCTCGAAATCGCCGTGGACCGGCGGGACCGGCTCTTCTACAGCTCGCGGGGCGTGCTCGGGATCCTGACCGCCCGGCGCTACGACGGCATCGGGGGGCGGCGGTTCAACTACTGGTCGGGGACGGCGAGCGTCTACGGCTTCATCCCGCTGCCGATGCACCGGCACATCCTATTTACGCGCACCGTCGTCGCGCTGACGCGGCGAATCGGCGACGAGCCCCTCCCCTTCTACGCCCTCCCCCTCCTCGACGACCAACTCCTCGGGGCGTACACGCGCTACCGCTTCAACGGCAATGACCTCCTGGCGCTCACCCTCGGCTGGCGGTTCCCGGTCTACACGTTCCTCGACTGGTTCGCCTTCGACGCGAACGTGCAGGTGAGCGCGGCGAACGCCTACAACAACCTCTTCGACCAGTTCGAGCCGGGGCTCTCGTTCAGCAGCGACCTGAGCGACGAGGGCCGGCGCGTCCCGCTGCGCCCCGCGCTCTCAGTCGGCCTGCGGATCGTGGACCTCGACGAGGACCGCGTGATCATCGGCGGGCAGGTCGGGATCGACCCCGAGGGCTACAAGTTCGGGTCGCTGCGGGTCGTGTACGGCATCCGCGACGTGCGGCCGCTGGTGCGGTGAGTTTGAGAGACGGAGAGAAAAGGGGGAGGAGACAGAAGAGAAAGACGACAGCAGAGAGAGGCAGGGTGAAGACGCGCGCTCCTCTTTCTCACCCTTCTCCTCTTTCTTCTCTCCTCGGCCAGCCGATATCCTAGTCGCCGCTATCTTTCTCTCCCTCCCGCCTATCACCTCGTGCGCACCCTCGGCTTCTTAGTGCTCAAGCTCGGCCTCGCCGCCGCGACGGTGGCCTACGTCGGGCACGTCGTCGAGTGGGACGCCATCGCGGAGGCGAGCCGGACGGCGCACCTGGGGTGGATCGCGCTCGCGCTCGCGCTGCTGCCGGCGAACGTCGGGCTAGAGGCCTACCGCTGGCACCGGCTGGTGCGGCGGCTCGCGCCCGAGGTGCGGTTTCGCCAGACGCTGGGGGCGGTCCTGAGCGGCTACCCCCTCGGCCTCGTTACGCCCGGCCGGCTCGGCGACTACGCCGGGCGGTCGTTCTACCTGCGCCACGCGCCGGCGTGGGACCTCGCCGCGCTCACCTTCGCCGAGCGCATGGCGACGCTCGGCTGCACCCTCGCCGTCGGCCTCGCGTCGCTCGTGCCGTTCCTGATGACGCAGACGGGCCTCCCGGTGCTTGCCTGGGCGACGGTGTGCGGCGTCGGCGGCGTCGCCACCGGGGTGTTCGTCTACCTCCTGCTCCACCCGCAGGCAGCGAAGCGGCTCTTCGCGGCCGTCCTCCCTGAGCGCTTCGCGCCGCGCCTGGAGGTGCTAGACGCCTTCGACCAGCACGACGCGCGCAGCCTGCTCGGCCTCTCGGCGCTGCGCTACGCCATCTTCTCGGCGCAGTTCGTGGTCCTCGTCTTCGCGTTCGCGCCCGGCGCGGCGTGGTTCCAAACGGCCGTCGGCGTGGTGCTCGTCTTCTTCGCCAAGAGCGCGGTCCCCTCGTTTACGCTCGCCGACCTCGGCATCCGCGAAGGGGCGGCGGTCTACTTCCTGGGGGCGCTCGGGATCGGGGCGGCGGCGGCGTTCAACGCGGCGTTCCTGCTGTTCTGCGTCAACCTCCTCGTGCCGTCGCTCGTCGGGATGCCGTTCGTGCTGCGCCTGCGCCTCGCGCCGGAGCCCGCCCCGGAACCAGTGGAGGTGCGGGCGTGACGACGGTGTTCGCAGCGGCGCTGATAGGGTCGGGCATGCTCTATGCCCTCGCCATCGTCAGCTTCGCCCTCGGTTTCCAGCGTGTCGTAAAGCGGGACCGGGCGCCTCGCCTGCCCTCCGACCCGCTCGCGCCGTCGCACCCCTTCGTCACTGTCATCATTCCGGCGCGCGACGAGGAGGCGGTCATCGAACGCTGCCTCGACGCCGTCTTCGCCGGCGACTACCCCGAAGACCGGTTCGAGGTGCTCGTCGTGGACGACCTCTCGCAGGACGCGACGCCCGCGCTCGTGCGCCGCGTGATGGAGCGCGTGAACCGGGCGATGGTACCTGCCGGGCTGGACGAGGACCGCGAAGCACCGACGCGCCTCCACCTTCTGTCGATGCCGGAAAACCTGGACCGGGCGCAGGCCCATAAGAAGCGGGCCATCGAAAAAGGCATTGCCCACGCGCGCGGCACGGTCATCCTCACGACCGACGCCGACTGCACCGTTCCGCCGGGCTGGATCGGGTCGATGGCCGCGACGTTCGGCGACCGCACGGCGCTCGTCTCCGGGCCGGTGCTCTACCCGACGGGCGGGCACGCGGCGAACGTGACGGCGCTGGAGTTCCTCGGCCTCGTCGCCGTCGGGGCCGGGGCGGTTGGGGTCGGGCGCCCGAACCTCTGCAACGGGGCGAACGTGGCCTACCGCAAGGCGGTCTTCGACGCCCTCGGCGGCTTCTCGGGGATCGACCACCTGACCTCGGGCGACGACGAGCTGCTGATGCAGAAGATCGCCTACACGACCGACTGGGAGGTCCGCTTCTGCCCGGACCCCGGCGCAGCCGTGCTGACCGATGCGCCGGAGAACACGAGCGCGTTCTTCGAGCAGCGCCGCCGCTGGGCGTCGAAGGGGGCGCACTACGAGCACCCGGCCGTGCTGGCGGTCGTAGGCACCGTCTACGCGTTCTACCTCGCCCTCCTCGGCGGCCTACTCGCGCTGCCGTTCGCACCTGCGCTTGCTGGGCCGCTCGCAGCAGCGGCTGCGCTGAAGGTGCTGCCGGAGGCTGCGCTGCTGGGCCCGGCGTGCCGCCACGTCGGACGCGGGTGGCTGATGGCCTATTTCCTACCCGCCCAACTGCTGCACATACCCTACGTCGTGCTCATGGGTGCGGCGGGCACTCTCGGCGGCTACACCTGGAAGGGACGGCGCATTTCGAGATAATAGAGGCGGGGCGCGCAAATGGCACGGCGGATGCATACGCGAAGCGCCGCAGCATGCCTAGCTAGGGCGTAGCAGCGCTACTACGGGTGCCCACAGCGCCGCTTCCTGTCCACCGTCTTCTGTCTCTACCGTCCTCCGACCCGTGCTCGTCTCGCTCCTCGGCAACCACGTCCCCCGGGCCGCCTCGCGGCTCTTCCCCGACCTGCTCTGGCGCCGGACCGATGGTACGCGCACGCTCTACCTCACCTTCGACGACGGCCCGGACGAGACGACGCCTGCCCTGCTCGAGCTCCTCGACCGCTACGAAGTGCCGGCCTCGTTCTTCCTCGTCGGCGAGCAGATGCGGCGGTGGCCCGAGTGCGTCCGCGCCCTGCACGCGGCCGGGCACACGGTCGGGCAGCACACGGACACGCACGCGAATGCGTGGAAGACGCCGGCCGATGTGGTAGAGACCGAGATGGCGCGCGCCACGGCGACGCTCGAAGACCTCACCGGTGAGGCGGTGCGCTGGATGCGCCCCCCCTACGGCTACTTCACGACGGCGATGCGGCGCTGGTGCCGGCAGCACGGCCAGCGGATCGCCATGTGGGACGTGATGCCGGGCGACTTCCTGGCCTCGGCCACGCCGGACGCCGTGCTGAACCGGACGGTCGACCTGGCGCGGCCCGGCTCGGTCATCGTGCTGCACGAGGGCGGGCACGCCCGGCGCGTGACGCCCCCCGCGCTCGCGCTCGCGCTCCCCCTCCTGCTGGCCGACGGCTACCGCTTCGCCGCGCTCTGAAGCTGGGTGCGCGGCGTTGGGGTGAAGTTCACCCCGCGTGCCGGACGCGTCGCGTATCATCCTGCGCCGACCTCCCGCCTCCGCCCCGCCCGCATGTGGTTTCTGCTGCTCGCCCCCACCCTGGCCTATGCCGTCTTCGTGCTGGGCGTGGCCG
This sequence comes from Bacteroidota bacterium, assembly GCA_038746285.1. Taxonomy (NCBI): domain Bacteria; kingdom Pseudomonadati; phylum Bacteroidota; species Bacteroidota bacterium. The sequence continues at coordinate 56,136 of JBCDKT010000016.1, read as the reverse complement.
TGGTGATGGCGCGGGCGAGGTACCGGGACCGAGAGCCCACTCCCCCGCTGCCGCGCATCGCCGTGCTCGTGGCGGCCCGCAACGAGGAGGCGCGGCTGCCGCGCTGCCTCGACGCGCTCCTGGCCCAGGACTACCCCGCCGACCGGCTCGACCTCTTCGTCGCCAACGACCACTCGACCGATGACACGGCGGCCGTCATCGAGCGCTACCGTGCGCAGAACGAGGCGAACCGGCCGGCCGTCCACGCCGTCGCGGTGCCCGAGCCGAGCGGGCACCTGCGCGGCAAGGCGCTCGCCATCCACGCCGCCTTCGAGGCCAGCGACCACGGCCTCCTCCTCGTCACCGACGCCGACTGCGCCCCGCCGCCGGGATGGGCGCGCAGCCTCGTCGCCTACTTCGACGAACCGGAGACCGGGATGGTCTGTGGCCACACCTACGTCGAGCACCGGGGCGACTGGCTGACCGAGCTGCAGGCGCTCGACTGGAGCTACCTGCTCGCGATCTGCTCGGCGCTCGTGGAGACCGGCCGGCCCGTCACGGCGATGGGCAACAACATGGCCTTCCGGCGCGCCGCCTACGAGGCCGTCGGCGGCTACCCGGCGCTGCCGTTCTCGGTCACCGAGGACTACATGCTCTTCCGGGCCGTCTACGAGCAGACCGCCTACCGCCTCCGCTACCCGGCCGACCCGGCGCTGCGCAATTACACGCTTCCGCTCGGCCGGCTCGTCGACGTCTACCAGCAACGACGGCGCTGGGCACGCGGCGGGACACAGTCGAAGCTCTGGGTACACGGCCTGTACACCGTCACCCACCTCGCCCACTTCCTCCCACTCATCGCGCTGTTCGTCCTCCCCGGACCGACGCTCGCCGTGCTCGGCCTGAAGGTCGGCGCGGACTTCGCCGCACTGTGGGCCACGCTCGGCACGCGGCGCGGCCTCGTGCGCGTATTCCCGCTGTGGGAGGCCTACCTGTTCTTCTACCTCGCCACGCTGCCGACCGTGCTGCTGCTCTTCCCCCGGATCAACTGGAAGGACCGCAAGCTGTAGCGCCTTCGGCGAGGAGCTATGATGGCGTGGGAGGAGTGGAGGGAATGGGAGAAGGAGACGCTGATGCTCTGCGCGATGGCCTCGCTAGATTCCCCAGCTTTTTTCCTGCCCTCCCCATTCCTCCCTTTCCTCCCACTCTATTCTTCGCAGTTCACCAGACGTAGAGCAGGATCGCGATGTAGTGGCAGACGCTGCCTGCGATCACGAAGAGATGCCAGATGGCGTGGTTGAACGGGAGCGTCTCCCAGAGAAAAAAGATCACGCCTCCCGTGTAGAGCACCCCGCCGACGGCCAGCCACACGAGGCCGGCCAGCGGCACCGCCGCCAGGACAGGCTCCAGCGCAATCACCACGAGCCAGCCCATCGCGAGGTAGAAGGCGGTCGAGTACTTCTTGAACCCCTCGATCTCTAGGATCTTGGCCGCGCAGCCGACCGCAGCCAGCGTCCAGACGAGGGCGAGGATCGTCCAGCCCCAGGGTTCGTTGAGGCTGATGAGCATGAACGGGGTGTACGTCCCCGCGATCATCAGGTAGATGGCGGCGTGGTCGAGGATACGGAAGACGCGCCGCATCTTCGGCTCCTTGAACGCGTGGTAGAGCGTCGAGGAGAGGTAGACGAGGATGAGCGTGGCACCGTAGACGGCGAAGCTCGCGACGTGAAGCGCGTCGCCGCGCAGCGCCCCCAGCACGACCAGGACCGGCACCGCAGCGATGGCCATGAGCAGGCCCGCCCCGTGTGTCACCACGTTTGCGATCTCCTCGCGCAGCCGCCGCTCGGCCGCGACCTCCGCCTGCGTACGCACGACGGCCCGGCGCGCACGGGTGCGGATCCGACGGTTTCGGGCAGTGATGCGGCTCACAGAGACGCGGTCTGAGGAGACGGCGAGCAAAGACATGTCGTGCCTCTTTACAGGAGAACCGTAGCGGCGGCAGGTTTCGTGCCATCGTAGACTATACGAAATTCACCGGCACCCTGCGACCGGAGCGAGGTTCCGCTCGTAGACGCCTCCCCGCCGATTTAACACGCCCGCCTCATGCCCCGTCTCGTTCTGCTCCTGCTGCTTCCGCTCGCGCTTACGGCCTGCGCCGGGCAGCGCGCCGCGACCTCGTCCGAGCCGCTGACCTACACCGTCGCCGACATCGACGCTCGGGGCGTGGGCGGACACTTTGCGTTCTTCAGCCTGCGCGAGAACCGGCTCGTCCCGGTTGCCGACTCGGCCTCGACGGCGTGGGACCTTGCGTTCCGCTCGACGACCGTCCTCGTCAACGGCGGGACCTCGGGGCCAGGAATGGGCGGGGCCGTCGTGCTCGAAGACACGAACTTCGCCGCCGTCACCGAAGCACCCGCCGACGAGGCGTTCGCCGCGGACACGGGGACCGACCGAACCGAGACCGCCATTCCGGGCGGTGCGGGGAACGGGTGGTACGACTACGACTTCGTCTCGGGCATCGTGTCCCCGCGCCCCGTCGTGCTCGCCGTCCGCACCGCCGACGGGCGCTACGCGAAGGTCGAGATCCAGAGCTACTACCTCGGCGCACCTGCGCTCGCTGACCTCGACCCGTCCAAGAACTTCCGGTACTACACCTTCCGCGTCCTCTTTCAGCCCGACGGATCGCGGCGGCTGGAGGGATGAGGTTCTTCTTGGGCGTGGAGAGCACGGAGGGCCGGGAGGGATTTCAACCTGGACCGTCAGCGTAACGAAGGAAGGACGACGCCCTCCCCGCCCTCTCTTCTCTCTTTGCCCTCCACGCTGTCATATCCGGCGGCTGACGCGGGGCAGCACCTCGGCCTTCCACGCGGCGAACCGCCCGTCGCGGATCGCCGTGCGGGCACCGCGCATCAGCCAGGTGTAGAGTGACAGGTTTTGGAGGCTTGCGATCTGGAGCCCGAGGACTTCGCCCGACAGGATCAGGTGGCGGAGGTACGCCTTCGTGAACGCCTGGCTCGCGTAGCCGTCGAGGCCGGGGTCGACGGGCGCGAAGTGCGTCTTCCACTGCGCGTTCTTGATGTTGACGACGCCCTCGGTGGTGAAGAGCGTGCCGTTGCGGCCGTTGCGCGTCGGCATCACGCAGTCGAACATGTCGACCCCGCGCGCGATGTTCTCGAGCAGGTTGGCCGGCGTCCCGACCCCCATCAGGTAGCGCGGCTTCTGGCGCGGCAGCAGCGCGGTCACGACCTCGACCATCTCGTACATCACCGGGGCCGCCTCGCCGACCGACAGCCCGCCGATGGCGTACCCCTCGAAATCTAGCTCGACGAGTTGCCGGGCCGATTCGCGCCGGACGGCGGGGTAGGTCACGCCCTGGACAATCGCAAAGAGCATCTGGTGGTGACCGTACAGCCCGCCGGTTTCGCGGTGCCGGTCCTGGCAGCGCTTCGCCCAGCGGACGGTCAGGTCGTTCGAGGTCCGGGCGTAAGCTTCGTCTACGTCCGCTGCCGGGCACTCGTCGAGCACCATCATCACGTCCGAGCCGATACTGCGCTGCGTGTCCACGACCGACTCCGGCGTGAAGAGGTGGGCCGAGCCGTCGAGGTGGCTCTGGAAGCGGACGCCCTCCTCGGAGAGCGTCCGGCGGTCGGCGAGCGAGAAGACCTGGTAGCCGCCGGAGTCGGTCAGGAGGGGTCGGTCCCACCCGATGAACCGGTGGAGGCCACCGGCCGCTTCGAGGACCTCGGTGCCGGGGCGGAGGCAGAGGTGGTAGGTGTTGCCGAGGATGATCTGCGCCCGCACGTCCGCAGCGAGTTCGCGCTGCTCGACCGCCTTGACGCTGCCCAGCGTCCCGACCGGCATGAACACCGGCGTCTCGACCACCCCGTGGTCCGTGTCGAGTCGGCCGAGGCGGGCGTCGGTGTCAGCGTCTTCGTGGAGGAGCGTAAAAGGCACGAGCAGGGTGGCCGGTGAGAGGCGCGAAACTACGCGCTGCGCACACCGAAAGCGCGCCGGATTCTGCGCGCGGCTAGGCTGCTCGCACCATCGGCTCCACCGTCTCCATGCCGAGCGCAGCGGTCACGTACGCCTCGAGGTCGGCGAGGTCTTCCGAGGACAGGCCGAGGACGACGGGTCCCGACGCCGTTCGGAGCAGCAGCGACTCGCCGGGCAGCCGGTTTACGAAGGCGCGCGTGGCCGCGTAGCGCCGCCAGTGCCGGTGGTAGGCATCGGCCGTGACGCGCTCGGTGGTCTCGATGTCCTCGTAGCCGAGCTTCAGCGTCTCCTCGCCTTGCGAGACGACGATTTCCTCCGGCCCGGCTTCCACGACGACCGGGGGCTTCCACCCCCACAGGCACGTCCACCCCAACAGCGCCCCGCCGACGACATGTGCCGCGAAGACCCACAGCGAGAGCGCGTTGCCCGGTGCCGCGTCCCCTAGCAGAATCCAGCTCCACTGGCTGGCGAGCGTCGCCGCCGTGAACACGAGCGCGACGGCGATGATCGTGAGGCTCTCGGCGTGCCGCGCGTCCTTTGCCCGTCGCCGCACCCAGCGACCGAGAAGAGCGGCCGGCGGATGGAAGGCTCGGGGAATCGTCAGGCGACGTGGCACAGACACAGCGCGGTAGGGGGTACTAGGAAAATACAGCGCCCGGCCTCATGCGGGGGCCGCGTTATAAAAGTGTTACTTCCGCACGGCTACGCGCCGGCGTCGCCAGGCGCGAGGTCTACGTACAGGGCCTCGACCTGCGACCGGAGCGCGGCCAGGCCTCCGCCGTTCTCGATGACGAAATCGGCGCGGGCGCGGAGGTCAGCGGGCGGAAGCTGGTGCCCCATCCGGGCGAGCACGGCCTCGCGCGTCGCCCCGTCGCGAGCCATCACGCGGGCGACCCGCGTCTCCACCGGCGCGTCGACGACCGCAACCGCGTCGAGCAGGGCGTCGGCCCCCGTCTCGAAAATCAGGGCGGCCTCGTAGACGAGGAGCGCGACCCCATCGGCGCGGGCGGCGTCGATCAGCCGCAGCATCTCCGCGCGGACGCGCGGGTGCACGATCGCGTTCAGGCGGGCGACCTGGGCCTCGTCCCCGAACACGCGGGCCGCGAGGTGCGCCCGGTTCAGCGCGCCGCCCGCGTCGTAGCTCCCGGCTCCGAAGGCGGCCGCGATCTCCGACCGGAGCGTGGCGTCTTCGTGCATCAGCCGCTTCGCCACCGCGTCGGCGTAGACCACGCGCGCCCCGAGGTCGCCCAGCACCCGGCACACCGCCGACTTGCCGCTGCCGATGCCACCGGTGACGCCGAGGGTTTTCATGATGCGAGGCAGGGGTGAGCAGGAGCGGGGGCGAGCGAAAGATAGAGAATCAGGTACAGCCCGTCACAGACACCCGTAGGGGCGTAGCACTGCTACGCCGTGTTCGAACCCACCACCGACCTCCGGGCACGGCACCGCCGTGCCCCTGCGCTCCTGTTTTTAGCTACGGCCCGGAGCCGGCCCCGCCGAAGCCGTCCGCCATCAGCTGCGCCGTCCGGGCGCTCACGTCCTCGGTGGCGGTGAGCTGGCTGAAGGCGAGTTCGAGCGAGGCCGCTGCCGTCTCGGTCTTCAGCGCCTCCGGCGACCCCTCGCCGATGATCTGGCCCTCGCGGATCACGATCACCCAGTCGGCGATCCGCTCGACGGCGTCCAGGAGGTGCGACGAGTAGAGCACCGTGTGCCCGGCGTCGGCCCAGGTCCGAAACAGGGCGCGGGCCAGGAGCACGGCCTCGGCGTCGAGGCCGGAGAGCGGCTCGTCGAGCAGGAGGACCGGCGGGGCGTGCAGGAGCGCGGCGCTGAGGAGGACTTTCTGCTTCATCCCCTTCGAGAACCCCACCATCTTGCGCTGGGCCTCGTCGCCGAGGCGCCAGTACTGCAGGAGCGCGGCTAGGCGCGTGCGGACGAGCGCCTCGTCCAGCCCGTACATCCGCCCGACGAAGAGGAGGTACTCTTCGGGCGTGAAGCTCTCGTAGATGTGCCCGTGCTCCGGCACGAAGCCGTAGCGCCGCTTGGCGTCGAGCGGGTGCGTCCCCACGTCCACGCCGGCCACGACGACCCGCCCGTGGTCCGGGGCGAGCGTCCCGGTCAGGAGGCGCATCGTCGTTGTCTTACCCGCCCCGTTGGGACCGACGTAGCCTGCGATCTGTCCCGTCGCCACGTAGAACGACACGTCGCGCAGCACCGGCGCGCCGCCGAGGGTGACGTGGACATCCTGGACGTCAATCATTCGGTTTTGGATTTTAGATCAGGGATTTTGGACTCGGTGCCTGTGAGACACGTCTAGAATCCCACATCCAAAATCACCCTGGAGGCCACTGCATCGAACGCCCGCCGAGGAGGTGCAGGTGGACGTGAAACACTGTCTGCCCGGCCCCTTCGCCGTTGTTCATCACAAGGCGATAATTCTTCAGGCCTTGCTGCTCCGCGACCTGGCGGGCGATGACAAATAGGTGCCCAATGAGTGCCTCGTCTTCTACCTGGATCTCGTCGGCGCGGGGGATGGGCTTACGGGGCACGATGAGCACATGCACCGGGGCTTGCGGGTCGATGTCGCGGAAGGCGATGGCGCGGTCATCCTCGTAGAGGAGTTGCGACGGGATGTCACCGTCGGCGATCTGCTGAAAGAGCGTCTTAGTCACGGGCTTGAGAGGAGAGCAGGAAAAAGCACAAGGAAAGGCAGAGAGACAAGGTAGGCCGAAAGCAAACCAAATGCGAGACCCTGGCGGCGTCAAATAATCAGAACACAGCGTCCCGGTACCCTAACGTAACCTACGCCTATTATCCGCAGGAACGAAGCCTGGCAAGGGCGGGTTCAGACGGAGCATCCGACTTTGCCCAGCCCATGCCCCTTGTTTACGTCACCCGCACCGTCCGCTTCAACGCAGCCCACCGGCTCCACAACCCGGCTCAGTCGGACGACTGGAATCGGGAGACGTTCGGCAAGTGCAACAGCCCGAACTGGCACGGGCACAACTACACGCTCGAAGTGACCGTGGCCGGTGAGCCCGACCCGCTGACGGGCTACGTCATCGACCTCGGGGTGCTCAAGCGCGTCCTGAACGAGCGGGTGGTGGACAAGCTGGACCACCGCAACCTGAACCTCGACGTGGACTTCCTCGACGGCGTGATGCCCTCGACCGAGAACGTCGCCATCGCCATCTGGAATCAGATCGCGGACGCGCTGCCGAGCGGGCGTCTGCACAGCGTCCGCCTCGCCGAGACGCAGCACAACGTGGCCGAATACCGCGGCGAGTAATCCAGGAGCGAGACCGGAGAAACGCAGGGGGTCTCGGACGCACCGCCTCCCTATCTTCTCCTCTCTCTTGCTTCCGCTCGCCCCCTCCCCCCGATGCCCGACCACGAACCTGACGGCACCGACTTCGCCGCTCCACACCTCTACGAGCGGCGCGACGTTTACCACCCGCCGACGACCGAACGCCTCGCCGAGCACACGCGCCGCGTCCTTTCGCTCGTCGGCGAGGACCCGGAGCGCGAGGGGCTCGTCAAGACGCCCGAGCGCGTGGCGAAGGCGTACCAGTTCCTGACGCACGGCTACCAGCTCGACCCCGACGCCATCCTCCGCTCGGCGCTGTTCGAGGAGGACTACTCGCAGATGATCCTCGTCAAGGACATCGAGGTGTATTCGTTATGTGAACACCATATGCTCCCATTTTTTGGCAAGGCCCACGTGGCCTATATCCCGAACGGGCGGATCGTGGGACTGAGCAAGATCCCGCGCGTAGTCGACGTGTTCGCTCGGCGGCTCCAGGTGCAGGAGCGCCTGACGATCCAGGTCCGCGACGCCGTCCAGCGTGTGCTCGACCCGCAGGGCGTGGCCGTCGTGATCGAGGCGCAGCACCTGTGCATGATGATGCGCGGGGCGGAGAAGCAGAACTCGGTCACGACCACCAGCGCGGTCTCGGGCGAGTTCCTCAACAACATCCACACCCGCGCCGAGTTCATGCGGCTCATCAACCGGCACTGATGGTCGACTACGACGGACGGCGCTTCCGAGCCGCCGAGAACTCAGCCGGTGGCGAGGCCGGCGAGGCGACCGTCTTCGAGTACCACCAGGAGGGGTGCGTCGTGTGGGCCACCTACCGCGGCGGCCGCGTCGCGTTCGGGTCACTCGTCGCCACGGCCGATGCCGAGGGCAGGCTCGACATGCGCTACCAGCACGTCAACATGGCCGGCCGCCTGATGACGGGCTCCTGCGAGACGACGCCGGAGGTGCTGCCCGACGGGCGGCTCCGGCTCCACGAGCGCTGGCGCTGGACGAGCGGCGACCGGTCCGAAGGCACCTCCACACTCGAAGAGACACGCTGACATGACGATTGTTATCACCGGCGCGAGCCAGGGCATCGGCGCGGCCGTAGCCGAGGCGTTTGCTGCCGAGGACGGAACACGCCTCGCCCTCGTCGCTCGCACCGAAGCCAAGCTCGACGCCGTCGCCGCCGAGTGCCGGCGGCTCGGGGCCGAGGCGGCCGTCTTTCCGTGCGACGTGACCGACGACGAGGCCGTCGCGGCGATGGCCGACGACGTGAACCTGCGTCTCGGCACGCCGGATGTCCTCGTCAACAACGCCGGCGCGTTCCTGCCCGGCGGCCTGCTCGACCTCGACCCCGCCGACTTCCGCGCCCAAGTCGACGTCAACCTCACGAGTGCCTACCTCGTCACGCGGGCCTTCCTCCCAGCCATGCTGGAGCGCGGGCGCGGCGACCTGTTCTTCATGGCTTCCGTCGCGGCGATCCGAGGCTACCCCGGCGGGGCGGCCTACTGCGCGGCCAAGCACGGGCTGCTCGGCCTCGCCCGGGCCGTCCGCGAGGAGACCAAAGGCACCGGCCTGCGCGTAACCACGCTCCTTCCCGGGGCCACGCTGACTGCGAGCTGGGAGGGCACGGACCTGCCCCCGGCGCGCTTCATGCCGCCCGAGGACATCGCCCACGCGCTCGTGGACCTCCACAAACTCACCGGCCGCACCGTCGCAGAGGAGATCATCCTCCGACCCCAGCGGGGCGACATCTGAAAGAGGCAACGCATCGCAAAACGGCAGCGCCGCCCGAGCCGGAGCCCGGGCGGCGCTGTGGGTTCGTGCCGGTCGGCGGCCTAGCGCACGAGCGTGATCCGCCCGGTCTCGGCGCGGCCCCCCGCTTCGAGGTGCCAAACGTAGAGCCCGCTGGCGAGGCCCCGCGCGTCGAACGTCGCCTGGTGCGTACCCGCCGCGACGGTTCCGTCGACGAGCACCGCGACCTCGCGGCCCGTCACGTCGTACACCGCGAGGCGGACGCTGGCCGTCTTGGCCGTCTCGAACTGGATCGTCGTCTCCGACGCGAACGGGTTCGGGTAGGCCCCCACCGAAGCCGTCGCAAGGCCGGCCGCCGCGATGACCTCTTCGCCGCCCCAGACGGCGTCCGAGGCGCTCCACTCAGCAGTCCCACCGGCGGCCGGAGCCGACGCGCTGACGACGATCGTGAAGACCTCGGAGTCGACCGTTGCGTTCGGGAAGTTGCCGATCCGCACCGTGTAGGTATAGATGCCTGGGACGGCGTTGCCTGGCACGTTCTGGGTGTAGAAGCCCGACCGCGTCGCGCCTGCTGCCACCGTCTGGTCGTTGAAGACGTTGAACTGTATCCCGCCGGGCGAGGCCGTGTAGAACAGGTCGCCGGTCACCGGGTTGCCCGTGTTGTTGGTCACCGTGAAGTCGACCTGGAACGAGCCGCCGGGCAGGACCGAGGACGGAACGCCGGAGGCCGTCAGGTCGAAGTTCGGGCCGGTCGGCGGCATGAGCGGAGCCGAGGCGTTGTACGGGCCGTTGCCGATGGACGAACTCGGGTTCGGGCACGCGCAGTCGGCGTCGGTCAGGTTGGCGTTGAAGTCCACGTCGAAGCCGAGGTTGCCGGCGGTCACGTCGCCCGGCACGGTGACGTCCGAGAAGTACGACGTCGAGGAGACGACGAAGGCGAAGGCGTGGATGGCCCCGGCCTGGGCGGCGTCGATGCCGAGGTCGGCGAAGGGGATCGAGAACTCCAGCCCGGTGCTGCCCGAGGCGCTGTTGTCGAATGCGAACGTGATCTCGTTGAAGAACACCGGACCGCCCGTGTTGGTGCTGTCGTCGGCCGGCCCCGAGATGGCGGTCCCCGTCTGGTCGGCAGTGCCGAGGAAGTCGGAGCGCGTCGAGTCCACGTAGGTCACGGCGTCGAAGAAGACGCTCGTGCTGGTGCCGCCAGGGCTGGCCCAGAAGGCGTAGTCCACCTCGAAGTCCGCCGTGAAGGCCGAGTCGGCCGCGCCGAGGTAGTTGAACTCTGCCCCAGCCACGTCGCCGAGGAGCGTCCCGGCCGAGGCCCCCACGGGGTCGTCGAAGTTGAGGTAGAGGCCGAACCCGTCGCTCGAGAACGGATTGACCTTGCCCTGGACGCCGAGGTAGAGCACCTCGTTGTCGAAGTCGGCGAAGTAGCGGATATCCGTCACGTCGATGTCCGGGCCGAATCCGGCGTTGGCGTTGAGCTTGGAGGCGAGGGTCCGGTAGTCGCCGTCGGACAGGTCGCCGTCGATGACGGGCTGCGCGAGCGAGGCCGGGGCCAGCAAGAGGAGGACCGCGAGGGCGGTCAGGAGAGAGCGCATCATGGCAGAAAGGGGCTAGGGATGAAGGATGGTGCGATGAAAGCGCTTACAATAAACTATCTAAAACGAGAAAATGCAAGCGCCCCTGGCGCATAGTCAGTGCGCTTCTGGCGTGGGGTGGAGGAATGGGAGTCTTCCGGCGTGGAGGGCAGGGAGGGTGAGGAGGGAGAAAGCGAGCAGCACACGCCGACGCAAGGCGCGACCGCCTCGGTACCTTGCTCACGTCCTCCGTCTCACCGTCCTACGTCTCACCGTCCTCCGTCCCACCGTCCTCCGTCCCGCCGTTCTCCGTCCCACCGTCCTCCGTCTCACCGTCCTCCGTCCCGCCGTTCTCTGTCCACCATCCATGCCCGACCTCTTCCAGGCCCGCGCCGACGACGCCCGCGCCGCGGCGGCCCCCCTCGCCGACCGGATGCGACCGCGCACGCTCGGCGACTTCGCCGGGCAGCCGCACATCCTCGGCCCCGGCAAGCTGCTGCGCCGGGCTATCGAGGCTGACCGCCTCACATCGCTGCTCTTCTTCGGTCCCCCGGGGACCGGCAAGACGACGCTGGCCCGCATCATCGCGGGCACGACCGAGAGCCACTTCGCCACGCTCAACGCGGTGCTCGCCGGGGTGAAGAACATCCGCGAGGAGATCGCAGCGGCCGAGGAGCGCCTCCGGCTTCGCGGCGCGCGGACGATCCTGTTCGTGGACGAGGTGCACCGCTTCAACAAGGCGCAGCAGGACGCCCTCCTCCCCCACGTCGAGAACGGCACGGTCACCTTCATCGGGGCGACGACGGAGAATCCCTACTTCGAGGTCAACAAGGCGCTCGTCTCGCGGAGCCGCATCTTCGAACTCAAAACGCTGACCGAGGCTGACCTCCGGCAGGTCGCCCGCCAGGCCCTCGCCGACGCCGAGCGCGGCTACGGCGACCGGGCCGTCCAGCTCGACGAGGACGCGCTGGCGCACCTCGTGAGCACCGCCAACGGCGACGCCCGCAGCCTGCTCGGCGCGCTCGAACTGGCGGTCGAGACCACCCCGCCGGACGAGGCGGGCACCGTCCGCGTCGACCTGGCCGTGGCCGAGGACTCGATCCAGCGCCGGGCCGTGCTCTACGACAAGGAAGGCGACGCGCACTTCGACACGATCTCGGCGTTCATCAAGAGCCTCCGCGGGAGCGACCCCGACGCGGCGCTCTACTGGCTGGCGCGGATGGTCTACGCGGGCGAGGACCCGCGCTTCATCCTCCGCCGCCTCCTCATCTTCGCCGCCGAAGACGTCGGCCTCGCCGACCCCCGCGCCGTGCAGGTCGCCTCGGCGTGCGCGGTAGCGTTCGACGTCGTCGGGATGCCGGAGGGGCAGTTTCACCTCGCCGCGTGCTGCCTCTACCTCGCCACGGCGCCGAAGTCCAACAGCGTCTTCGCCTACTTCGACGCCCTGCGGCACGTCCAGGACGAGCAGACGGGCGAGGTGCCGAACCCGCTCAAGGACGGCAGCCGCGACAAGGCCGGGCTAGGGCACGGGGCCGGCTACAAGTACCCCCACGCCTACCGCGACGGCTACGTGCCGGAGCAGTACCTCCCGGCCGAGATGCAGGGGCTCTACTTCTACGCTCCGCGCGAGAGCGGCTACGAGCGCACCGTCGCCGAGCGCCTCGCCGCGTGGCGCGCGCGCGACGCCGAGGAGTCCGTCGAGAAGCGCGCCCGCCGTTACGCTGAGGATGCATAAGAAAAGAGCCGGCCGCGCCCGAGGGCACGGCCGGCTCTAAGCGTCGCAGACGCGGAAGGTTTAGTCGACAAGGACTACCTTTTTGGTCTGCGAGGAGTCACCGCTGCGGACAGAGACGAAGTAGACCCCGCTGGGGAGGTCCCGCGCCTGCAGTCCGAACTGGTGCTGCGTCGCGGCGAGCGGACCGTCGTGCAGCGTGGCTACCTGGCGCCCAAGCACATCGTACGCCTTGACCGTTGCGTTCGCGACCGGCTCGTTCGCACGGAGCATCACTGCTGCCGAGCTCTGGAACGGGTTCGGGAAGACACCGATGAATTCGAGTGCGCCCGTTGCGACACCGCTCTCGTTGGACACTATAACGAACGGTACAGTCCTGAAGCCCGTGGCGAGCACTTCAACCCATTCCGTTTTGGCGTCGATGATGCCCGTCTCCATCGACCCATTGATGATGCCGTTCTCATCGAACGTCATGAGATGCGAGGAGGAAGCATTGGGATCCGGTCCACCGTTCGGTCCCTCGAACAGGAAGATCCATGCTTCGTTGTCGCTCGGGTCATCGTTATCGAAGAAGTTCGTCGCACCGCCCTGGATGAAGGGAGCAACGACCATCCCGGAGAGGTCTTCCAGAGGAATCGGGGCCACAGCGACTGTTTCGCCGGTTGTGAGGTCTATCTGGTAGAACCCTTCGAAACCTGCATCCGGCACCATGCCGATGACCCGGTTGTTCTCGTTGTCGTAGGCCATCGAGAGCGGACATGCGTCCGGGTCGGTGAACGTCAGAAGCGGACGGGCTTCGCGGCTCTGGATGTTCAGGCTCCAGAGTTGTCCACCGGCATCAGCCGAGCAGGCCTGGAAGCGCCCGAGAAGGATCATCTCGCCTGTCGACGTGTCGTATCCAGCGTCCGCCCACTGTGGGGCGAGTTCCGCCGGAAGCTCGTTGCCATCGGCATCGAAGTAGGTCACAGGGAGTAGTTCTCCCTCCTCCATCGTGTCGAAGTTGTAGACGCCGAGCGAATCCTGCAGATCGCCGCCGGCCCCAGGTCCGGTGCCATCGACGTAGTAGAACAGCCCCTCGCCAGCTTCCGTCGTAACGATAGTGCCGGCGAAGGCCGCGGAGGGGTAGTTCTCGATGCACGCCGCCGTGAAGTCATCGTTGGGGTCAATAGCACCGTAGCAGTCATTCTCCGGACCGTTGCGGTTGTGCATCCCGTAGGTAATGCCTTCGTCGATGCGCGAGACCTCCACGATGGGCGTCTGTGAAGCAGCGCGAGGACCATCAGGCGCGACGGTAGCCATCTCGATCTCGGGGCGCGACTGCGCGGTGGCGGGCAGTGCCGAGACCACTACGAAAGCGCCGAGGGTCAGCAGAAGTAGAAAACGATTCATGGGAAGGTGGAGTAGGTTGATGGAAGAACGGAAGCGAGACGCACGAGGCGGGAGCAAGAATGAGGAAGACATGAGATGAATCCTCGATGTGCCACGGTGTCTCGGGGCTAAAGTAATTCCCAACCTCGCTTCACGTCAAATGCATTACGCATCCCCCTTGCGGCTGCTCCGCGCTATCGGTAGCGAGAGCTCGTCTACGCCGCGAGGACGCGGAGGTAGAACAGCGGCGAGATGAGCTTCTTGCGCTGGCTCTCGTCGTCGAACATGGCCGAGATCGCGTCGGCGAGCTCGGGCGAGCGGCTGGCCTTGGCGACGACCGTGTTGAGCAGCCACTTCCAGTTGCCGAGCCGCTGCATGGCGTGGCTCAGCTTGAGCTCGTCGCCGAGGTAGTCCAGCACGGCCTCCTCGTAGCCCCGGAGGTGCGCCGCCGAGTAGTCGCCGAACGACTTCGCGTAGCCGGCCCACTCGGCGGCCTTCTCGCCGGAGACCATCGCGTTGCCGATCCCCTCGCCCGTGAACGGGTCGATGAGGCTGGCCGCGTCGCCGACCAGGAGCCAGCCGTCGCCGTGCATCGTGCGCGGCTTCGAGCCCAGCGGGAGGCCCCAGCCTCGCACCTTGCCGACCAGCTCGGCGTCCGTGAAGCGGTGCCGGAAGCGGGGGTGGTCCACGAGCAGTTCGAGCAGCGGCCGGAGCTTGATGTCTTTCTTCTTGATGACGCTCGAGAGCATCCCGACGCCGACGTTCGCCATCCCGTCGGCCATCGGGAAGATCCAGAAGTAGCCGGGGATGGCCTCGTCCACGAAGTGGATCTCGACGTGGTTGCGCGGGTGGAAGCCGGTCACGCCGCGCCAGTAGGACCGCAGCCCGGCGCAGTAGTGGCGCTCGTCGAGCTGGTCCAGCCCGAGCGCGCGGAGCACGACCGAGTACGGCCCGTCGGCCCCGACGGTGAGCGGGGCGCGGACGTGCTTCGTCTCGCCCTCGTGCTGCACCTCGACGCCGAGCACGCGGCCCGGCCCCGGCCCGTCGGCCTCCTCCATGATGAGGCCCTTGACGGTCGCGTTCTGCCAGATCTCGGCACCGGCCTCGACGGCCTGCTGGAAGACCAGGTGGTCGAAGCGCACCCGGTCCATGACGAAGCCCGGAGCGACGGGCTGGTCGAGCATCTTGGTGAACGGGATCGCCACCTCGTCGCCGTAGGGGCCGCTGAAGGTCACGCCCCAACTGCCGACGGTCTCGTCCTGGTCCTCGGCCTCGACCATCGCCTCAATCATCCCGAGTCGCTTCATCACGTCCACGCTCTTGCCGGAGATGGCGTCGCCGCAGATCTTGTCGCGGGGGAAGGTGTCTTTGTCGAGGAGGAGGGGACGGAGGCCGGCGCGGGCCATGAAGGCGGCAGCGGTCGCACCGCCCGGGCCGGCTCCGACGATAATGGTGTCGTATTCGAGCATAGCAGCTGTGGGGTGAGCTAGGGCCGCCGAATCTACGGGCAAAGCGCGGCACCGTGCGGGAGTCGGCGAGAATCGGCTCTGGCTACCGCAGGCCGGCAGGCTCTGCCGCCCGGCGCTCCAGGTACAGCAGGAGCGCGTAGATGAACGCGACCACGCCGGCCAGCTCCAGCGTCTCCTCGACCGTCGTGAGGAGGGCGTAGACGAGGTCGAAGTCGCTCACCGCCGAGGCCCACGCGCCGCCCACGACCTCCAGCCCGAGTGCGCCGCCGAGGTAGAGCGCCCCTGCCACGAGGACGCGCCCCCGCAGCCACGGCTCCAGGCGGCGCAGAAAGGGCACGAAGGCCGCCGCCACGCCGAGGGCGACCGCCAGGCCGGGAATCACCCAGGCGTAGTGCAGCCACCCTTCGGTGCCGAGCGCGGTGCGCAGCGCGTAGCTGAGCCGCTCGTGGAACCCGACGAACTCGTCGAGGGCGAGGAAAAGAAACCCAGCCGAGAGCACGCTCCAGTACCCGGCGTCGCGCCCGCCGCGCCGCCGGACGACGCCCGCGACGAGCAGCAGCAGCGCCGACGCCGCAAGCAGGAGGCCCGTCGCAAAGAAGGTCGGCACGTTGCGCTCTTGGTCCAGGGTGAGCGCGTTGAGGACCCAGTCCGGGACGGCCACGCCGGCCCCGTGGTAGAGAACCTCGACGGTGAGGCTCACGGCGACGACGCCGGCGGCGACCGCGACGAGGCGGCGCAGCACCCACGCCGGGCGCACGGGCACGGGCAGGGCGGGCGCGTCCTCGGTGCGGGGCATCAGGCCTGGGTTACTTGCGGAACCGCTGCACGAGCCGGTCGATGTCGGTCTCGGAGACGGGCAGCGACGAGGCTGCCGCGTCGCGCGTCGCGTCGGCCGTCCGGGCGTCGTCCGGAGGCGTGGAGGCCGACGGCGCGCTCCCGGCGCGGGCGCGGAGGCGGCGTTCGATCTCCTCGATCCAGTCGCCCTCGCGCGGGGTCGCGACCGTTGCCGATGTCCCGCCTCCGTAGGGGCGAACGGCCGTTCGCCCGACAGATGCCTCGCCACCGGCGGTGTTCAGCGGTGCCGTCTCGAAGGCGACGCGCTTGACGTTGAGCAGGTGCACCGGCGAGATGTTGTCGCTCGTGATCGAGCCGCCGACCGTGCCCGGGCCGAGCGTCATCGCCGGGAACAGCGCCGTCGTCATCCCGACCGACCCGAGCGCGGCGACCGTGTTGACGACGATCCGCATCGAGGGCTTTTCGAGCGCGAACCGCTCGACGACGTGCTCGCTCTCGGCGTGGACGGCGAGGGTGTGGCCGATCCCGCCGAAGCCCAGGATCTCGGTGCAGCGCGCGCAGCCCGCCTGCCAGCCGTCTTCGGTGTAGAAGGACAGGATGGGCGAGAGCGTCTCCATCGAGAGCGGCTCGCCGGGGCCAACGGTGTCTACCTCGGCGATGAGCGCGGTCGCCGTGTCCGGCACGGCGAAGCCCGCCATCTCGGCGATGCGCACCGGGCTCTGCCCGACGATGTCCACGTTGAGGTGCCGCCCGTCCGGCGCGACCGTCCGGCGGAGCGCTTCGCGCTCGGCCTCCGAGCAGAAGTACCCGCCGCGCTGCTCCAGCTCGGCTTTCAGCTTGCCCCGGATGGGCAGGTCCGCGACGACGCTGCGCTCGGTCGAGCAGAGGGTGCCCCAGTCGAAGGCGGTGCCCGCGAGGATGTCGGCGGCGGCTTTGGCGAGGCGGGCCGAGCGGTCCACGTAGGCCGGGACGTTGCCTGAGCCGACCCCGTAGGCAGGCTTGCCTTTTGAGTAGGCCGCCCGGACCATCGCCCCGCCGCCGGTGGCGAGGATCACGTCGGTGTGCTCGTGCTCCAGCAGTTCATTCGTGCCGGCGAGCGAAACCTCGGTCATGCAGCCGAACAGGCCCTCCGGCGCGCCGACTCCGTAGGCCGCCTCCGCGACGACGCGCAGCGCCTCAGCCGTGCAGGCCGTCGCCCGCGGGTGCGGGCTCATCACGGCCCCGCACCGCGCCTTCGCCGCGATGATGGCCTTGTACATCGCCGTCGCGGTCGGATTGGTACTCGGCACGAGAGCTGCGACGACGCCCATCGGGGTCGCCACCTTCCACACGCTCCCGTCGGCGCTCTTTTCGATCACGCCGGCCGTGCGCATCCCCTGCATCCGCTCGTGGAGCGTCCGCGTGGCGAAGAGGTTCTTCTCGCGCTTGCTCTCGGGCCGGCCGAAGCCGGTCTCGTCGTGGGCCGCCTGCCCGAGCCGGGCCGCCTCGGCCGCACCCGCCTCGCACATCGCGCCGACGATCCGGTCCACCTGGTCCTGGCCGAACGTGGCGAAGCGCTTCTGCGCGTGGTGGGCTTGGCGGAGCAGGTCGCGCGCCTGCTGAACCGAGCGGAGGTCGGCGTCCATGGAAGTCGGCGTCGGGCGGAGGGACCGGCAAGATAGGCCACGTCGCGGTGGACGGCGGGACGGTGAGCGTCCCGGCAGTCCGGCAGGCTCTCGTTGGCTCCCGGCCCTTCGACCCAGGATGCCTGGTATAAAAAAGGAGAGCCCTCCGCCCCACCACAGGCAGAGGGCTCTCTCACCCCACCACAGGTGCCGGCCCAAATCGGCACCCGTGCTCGTCGTGCAAAATGGTCGCCCCGGAAGGCGGTACGACTCGCTAGGACAAGCGACGTTCCAGCCCGGGGCGGGTTGGTTCAGGCTCGCAAAGCGTTCGGTTCTGTTTCCCTCCGCGCCAGCGCCAGGAGGATCCGTCCCTAGTATACCATCAGTGTCTCGGGAATGCGCATAGGAGAATGCGCCACACCGCTCCTCTTTGTTGCGCCATACCTCCCTAGCGCATGTCGCTTTTGGACCGGTACCTTTGTCACTTCCCGCTAGCCCCTTGCGCGCTGTCAATATACGCGTTATGCCCCTCCAACGACCCGGCCCTGCTCAGCCGGCTTTTCAGCCTTCACCTCCCCGTCCGGGGAACCGCTAGTTTCCATCGCTCTCTCTCAAAGCGCAGCGGTACGGGCGTTGTCCAAGCCCGTCCCGCTGACGCTGCCCATCTAACCTCTATATCCTCTCCGGCGCCTCCACCTGCGCCGCTCGTTTTCTCCGCTCATGCTGCCTGCCAAAGCGCGCTCCGGCCTTCCCATCATCGACGAGACCTGGGGTGGACTGTACCGGGGCGGCGCGTACCTCCTCTACGGACGTGCCCAGAGTGGCAACCGGCTGCTGGCCCTTCAGCTGGCGCGGGCCGCCGTCGAGGCCGGGGACACCTGCCTCTTCGTCTCGCCGAGCCCGCCTGAGGTGCTGGCGGACCGCGCCGCACGCCTCGGCCTGCGCGTGGAGCCGGACGGCGAGCGGCTCCGCCTGCTCCATGTCGCTCCGGTCTCGGACGACCCCGCAGACGACGAGCTCGAACAGGCGCTCACGGACCTAACCTCGCTCATCCGCGACTACGCGCCGAGCCGGCTCGTGATCGACGACTTCGAGCCGTTCACGCGTTTCCAGGCCTTCGAGCGGTTTGCGAACGCCTTCTTCACCCTGCTCGACCGCCTGACGGGGTCCACGCTGATCCTGGCGATGCACGCGCGGCCGAACCAGGCGTCGGAGCACCTCGCCGAGTTCGTGCAAGCCCAGATGACGGGGGTGATCGAGCTTGCGCCCGGTCCGGCCGACGCGCCCGGAGCCTGCACGCTCGTGCTTCGCCCCAGCCGGTTCCACGCGGAGGGCGCGCGCGCTCAGAACTGGGACTTCCGGGACCCGGTCCGTCCCCAGCCGAGCGCGGCGCGCGAACCGCTCGTTCTCTCCCCGGAGCCGCTCGTCCCGACGTGGCTGCCGAGCACCGAGGCTGCCCGCGTGCTTGCGGTGGCAGGCGCGATGGACGCCCCTGACCCCTCAGGCTACGACCTACCCGGCATCTACTTCTTCGACTTCGAGGACGGCGACGCGCCTTCGCTGAAGGACCCCGCCCCGCCCCGGCCGCGCCGGCCTGACACGCCGCCGCCTGACACGCCGGCCGCGTCCGACTTCCCGCCGGGAGCTGACCCGTTCGAGTACGCGCTGGTCCAGCCGGGACCGCTGGCTCCGCCCGACGCGGCGCTGTTCTCCACACTGCCCACGTTTCTGTCTCAGCCCGCCGAGTACGCGCCAGGCGACTCTGTGCCGCGCCGCCAGTTCATTCAGGCGTTCAGGGCATCCTCCCTGCTCTACGAGACAGCGGCGCACCCGTTTCTCGTCCTCGCGCTGCGGATGGCCCCGGCGAGCCCCGCCGCACAGAACTTCCCGCTCGTCGTCCGCGGCATGCGGGCCGTGCTCGGCGACGCTTACGTGCTGCTCTCCGACCTCGACCGCCTTCGCCTCGCAGCCCTCCTGCCGGGCTACACCCCGGAGTCGGGCGCGCACCTCTTCTCGGACCTCAAGCAGTTCCTCTACGACGTCACGCCCGAGGCGGACCTGACCTTCGAGGAGACGTCGGCGGCGCTGTTTCCGGGCGGGCAGCCGTTCCAGAGCGTCGAGGCCTTCCTCGCCCAGACCTTCGACGGCTGAGGGCCGCAAAGCCGCCTCGGCTTCGTGTGGCTGCACGAGCGCGCGGCGGTGTTGCACGCGTCGCCCAGTAATGTGGCATCTAGGTGGCGTCGCTTCGCTTCCCGATGCTTCGCATTCTTGCGTGCCGTGCCCTGCTCCCGTTCGCTCAGGCTCCGCTATCGGCCTGGGCTCTACGCCGTGCCGGGCAGGGGCAGGCTGCCTGGGGCGAGGCCAGCCAGCTGAGGCGCTGCCTCGCCTGCGCCGTCCGGCGCGTCTGCCAGCGCGGACTGTAGGTCTTCCAGCTTGACGGGCTTGGAGAGGTAGTGGTCGGCTCCGGCTTCGAGGCAGCGCTCACGGTCGCCTTGCATGACATTCGCCGTCAGGGCAATGATGCGGGGCTGCATGAGGCTGGCGTCGGCCCGGATGCGGCGCGTCGCCTCTAGCCCGTCCATCTCCGGCATCTGCACGTCCATCAGCACGACCTCGTAGGGCTGGCCGATCGCGTCGCGCTGCCGCACCGACCCGACGGCCTCGGTTCCGTTGGCGGCCACGTCGGCGTCGAGGCCGAGGCGGCGGAGGATGTGGAGCGCCACCTTCTGGTTGACGATGTTGTCCTCGGCCAGCAGGATGCGCTTGGACGGAGCCGCGCCGGCAGCTTCGTCCTCGCTGCCGGTCCGGGGGCCGCCCTCCAGCGTGGCGTGCGCGGGCACCGTGGCGTGCGCGGGCACCGTGGCGACCTCGAACAGGCGCAGGAGTGCGTCGTGGAGCTGCTCCGGCTTGGTGGGCTTGTAGAGAACCTTCGCGATGCCGGCTGCAGCGGCCCGGGCGTGCAGGTCCGCGTCGCGGCTGATCGAGGTCAGCAGCACCATCGGCGGGGCCGCGTCGGGGCCGGCCTGGACCGCCTCGGCGACGTCGATGCCGTCCATCTCGGGCATCTGCATGTCGAGCACGACGAGGTCGTAGGCCGTGCCTGCGGCGCGCGCCTCGGCCAGCGCTGCCAGCGCAGCCCGGCCTGACGCGACGCACCGAGACGCCATCCCCCACCGGCCCAGGGTCCGGTCCAGGATCTCCCGGTTGACGGCGTTGTCGTCCACGACGAGGACGCGGCGGCCTTCGAGCGCAGGCTGCTCGCGGCGCAGGAACACGCGCCGCTCGCCCGGGGCAGCCTCGGCCAGGACGGAGAACCGGAACGTCGAACCGGCCCCTTCGGTGCTCTCGGCGCTGATGGTGCCGCCCATCAGCTCGACGAGGCGGCGGCTGATCGTCAGGCCGAGGCCGGTGCCGCCGTGCTTGCGCGTCGTCGAGGCGTCGGCCTGGCGGAAGCTCTCGAAGATGGCCTCCAGCTTGCCGGGGGCGATGCCGATGCCGGTGTCCTCGACCGCCACGTCCAGGCGGACCTGGCTTCCGGTCTCGGGGTTGGCCGGAGCAGCCTCGACACGGACGCAGACGCTGCCGGTCTCGGTGAACTTGACCGCGTTCGAGACGAGGTTGACGAGGACCTGCCGGAGCCGCGTCGCGTCGCCCGCGACGGCGTGCGGCACGCTCTCCCCGACGATGTAGGCCAACTCGATCTCCTTCTCGGCTGCGGGCTGCGCCACGAGGTCCAGTGCCTCCTCGACGACCGTGCGCACCTCGAACGGGTAGAGCTCCAGGTCTAGGTGCCCGGCCTCGATCTTGGAGAAGTCGAGGATGTCGTTGATGAGCGTCAGCAGCGCGTCACCCGAGGTGCGGATCGTCTCGACGAAGTCGCGCTGGTCTCTGCCGAGCGAGGTGTCGAGCAGCAGCGAGGTCATGCCGATGACACCGTTCATGGGGGTGCGGATCTCGTGGCTCATGTTGGCCAGGAACTCGCTCTTGGCCTGCGTGGCCGCCTCCGCCGCACGCCGCGCCGTGTCGAGGTCGGCCTCGCGGGCCTCGGTCTCGTCGAGCATCTGGTTGAAGGCGAGCGCGAGGGCCTGCGTCTCGGGGTTGGCCTGGGGCTGGGCGCGCAGGTCCCGCCCGCCCTCGGCGATCGACCGCGCCAGGGCGGCCATCTCTCCGATGGGCCGGGTGATGGCGGAGGCGACGACGGTGAGCAGCACCGTGCCGAGCGCGAAGGCGGCGAAGAGTATCCAGAGGGCCGTCCGGCGGAAGAGGGCGACGCGCTCGTAGACTGGCGTGAGCGTCACCCCGAGTTCGAGCGTCCCGATGACGGCCCCGTCGAGGTTGATCGGGACCTGCGCCGTGTAGAGGTCGTCGGCGTCCGTTTCGGCCCGGTAGGCCGCCATCACGTTGCCGTCAGAGTCCACTGCCCGGAGCGTCCGCACGTCGGGGTCTTGCCGCGCCTGCCGGAGCGCGTCGGCCACGGCCTCGTCGTCGCCGAAGGCTACGCCCGGGGCCGCGCCGAAGGCCGTGACGCGAGCCACGTTCTCCGCGCGCGCCTCGGCCGTCTCCATCGCCACGTTCTCGACGAGGTCCGGCACGACGATGTAGACCCCGATCCCGTACGCGACCAGGAGCAACCCGAAGACCGCGATGAGGCGGGCGCGGATAGTCAGCGACGCCCAGGCAGTGTATGGCCGGCGGAGCGCGCTGCGGCGAGGGGCAGGAGGCGGGGGGCTCATGGGCTGACGAGGGTGACAAGTTGGAGGAGGCGGGCGCTGAGGTCAGCCCCGGCGGAGTCGGCCGCGTCCTGGTTCAGCAGGATCTCCGGCCGGCCGTCCCGCATCCCGACGCCGAGGGCGACCCCGTCGGTGACGTAGCGGCGGACCCCGGTGAGGCCCAGCACCTCGGCGTCGCAGAGGGCACGGGCGAGGGCGGACACGTCGGCACCGCGGAGCGGAGTCACGTAGGCGACCTCGGCCCCGAGCCGTTGTAGGTCGCGGGCGACTTCGCCGGGCGAGGCAGCGGAGACAGGGACGACCCGGACCGGGCGGCCCTGGATGATGGGGCGGCTCTCTTCGAGAGCCTGCACGAACGCGTCGCGGACAAGGAGCGACGCCCGGTTCCGGTCCTGGTAGACCACCGCCAGCACGAGCGGCTCGGAGCCTTTGAGCGAGCGGTCGAAGGCCAGCGTGCGCGTCAGGAGTGGGACCTGCCGCTCAACGGGTACCTCCATCTCGCCCTGCCCAGCCGCGCCGGGCGAGGTAACGCCGAGGGCAAGCGCAGCGAGGAGCGTCGCGGCGAGTCGGGGCCGCGCAGGGGCAGTCGGGGGGAGCGGAGGGCGCATCACAGGCGGACGTCCAGCCGGAGGTAGACGGTGCGAGGGCGCTGCGGGATTGTCGCCTGGTCGTGCTCGGGACGCGCCGGGAGGACGTAGTCGGCGTCGAAGGCGTTGCGGACGCCGAGGGTGAGGCGGCCGAGGTCGCCCAGCACGTCGGCCGAGAGCGCAGCGTCGAGCACGGCGAAGGCGTCGGTGTCAGGGTTCCAGGTCGTCCGGCGGCTCTCGGCGCGGCCGCCGACGGAGAGCCAGAAGCCTCGCCCGAGCGGGCCGAAGGCCGTCAGCTTGCCGACGTGCGCGGGCGAGTTCGAGAGCTGCTCGTCCGCGTCGGTGTCGGGGTTCGAGGTCCGCTGGTAGCCGTAGCTGGCGCGCGCACGCCACCTCGCTACGAGGGCCTCGGCTTCGATCTCGGCCCCCTGGGACCGGGCCCGCTCGACGTTGGCGAACCGGTTGACGTCGTCCTCAGGGTCGTAGGCGAGATCGATGAAGTCGCGGGCGTAAGTGGTGAAGAGCGAGCCTTCGAGCCGGAGGCCGGGCACCACCTCGCGCGCGGCGATCGCCTCGACCGAGACGACGCGCTCCGCCCCCAGGTCGATAGCCTGCGCCTGCCCGAGCTCCTCGAGGAAAATGCTCAACTCGTACGACGACGGCGCGCGGAACGCCGACCCGGCGACGAGCTTCAGGCTCGTCCGGCGGTCGGGCGTGAAGACGAGCGCGCCACGCGGCGAGAGCGCGGTCTTGCCACGCACGGCGTCGAAGCGGGTGCCGGCCGTAGCGAGGAGCGTTGGCGCAACGGTGACTTCGCCTTCGGCCCAGACCGCGCCAGCCGTGAACGGGTCGCGCGCGTCGTAGTATTCCACCGCCGGGAAAAACGTGCTAGCCTCGGCGAACGCCCGGCCTTCGCTCTGGAACTGCGAGAGCACCTCGGCTCCGGCTGTGAGGCGGTAGGCCGAGTTCGCGTCCCACTGCATCTGTGTGCCAGCGCGGGCGACGGTCGCGTCCGTCAGGTAGAGCGCCTCCAGCGGCTCGGAGACCCCGGGCTCGACGATGACATCGAGGTCCGAGGCCGTGCTGTAGTGGTCGAGCGCGCCGGTGCCGGAGAGCGTCACGCGCGGCGAGAGCGCGTGCTCGGCGCGGAGCGTCGCCGTCGCCGAGCGGTCGCGGACCTCAGAGTCCAGCCCGAATGCTGTAGCGAAAGCGCCGCTCGGCATGCTCCGCGTCCGCTCGCCGTAGCGGAGGTCGAGCCGGAACGGGCCGCGCTGCACGGCGGCGAGGACCCCGTAGGTCTCCGACCAGTCCGCACTCGGCACGCCCGCCGTAGGTCTACCCGCATAGAAGTCCGAGACCGAGAACACCACGTCGGGGTTGTCCTCGCGGCGGCCGTGCACGGCCAGCGCGATCCCGACGCCGCCGGGGAGGTCGGTCGAGACGACGGCCTCGCCGTGGTAGCTGCCGTACACGCCGACCGATGCCGACGCCCGCGCCCCGTCGAGCGTCCGGGTGTCCTTCAGGATCACGTTGACGACGGCGAACATCGCCCCGGTGCCGTAGCGCGCCGAGCCCGGGCCGCGGAGCACCTCAATGCGGTCCACCGCCGTGAGCGGGACGCCGAGCACGAGGCTGATCGGAGCGGCATCGTTGAAGCCGTTGCGCAAGGGGACGCCGTCGACGAACACGGCGATGCGGTTGTTGGTCCCGCTCGGCCGGCCGATGCCGCGCACGCCGGCGTAGGCGTAGCGCCGGTCGTCGGTGAGGAAGAACCCGCGCACGTTGTTCAGCACGTCGGCCAGCGTGCGGTAGTCGGCGCGCGCGATCTCTTCGCTCGTGACGACGGTGACCGAGGCCGCTGCCTCGCGAGCCTGCTGGATGTAGGCCTCCGCCGTCTCGACTTCCTCGCCGAGCAGTTCGGAGAGTTCGTCCAGCGGCTCTTCTTCGTCTGACGGCGCGTCCTGCGCGCGGAGGGGAGCGAGCGAGCAGACCAGGAAGAGGAGTACGAGCCTTCGAAGCATAAGCAGGACGTCGTGGTGGGCGCAGTGCCGGGCGATGGGAATGTCAAGAGAGGTGGACCCGTTTATCGGCGTCAGGGTGACCGCGCTAAGCGTCCCGCCGGGGCGGGCAAGCGCCCGCTGCGGTGTGTAGACCGCGCGTCGTGGCTGCGACCCCTCACGTTTCACGCGGGCTTCCGCATCTTCCAGGCGTGCCGGGGCGTTGACCCCGTCCACCGCCAACGACTGTCCCGATGCCGACCAAAAAGAGAACCGCCGCTGCGAAAAAGAAGACGGTCACGGGCGGCCGCGCTGCCAACGGCGCAGCCGCCGCGACCGCTTCGCGGGACGTGACCTCGTCGTGCGCGGCGCGCGGCAGCACAACCTCAAAGGCATCGACCTCACGATCCCCAAGCGGCAGCTCGTCGTCTTCACCGGGCCGTCGGGGTCGGGCAAGTCGAGCCTCGTCTTCGACACGATCTACGCCGAGGGGCAGCGGCGCTACGTCGAGAGCCTGAGCGCCTACGCGCGGCAGTTTCTCGAGCGGATGGACAAGCCCGACGTGGACCTCATCACGGGCCTCGCCCCGGCGATCGCCATCGAGCAGCAGACCGGCATCAAGAACCCGCGCTCGACCGTCGCCACGCAGACCGAGCTCTACGACTACCTCCGGCTCC
Source organism: Bacteroidota bacterium (assembly GCA_038746285.1). Classification (NCBI taxonomy): domain Bacteria; kingdom Pseudomonadati; phylum Bacteroidota; species Bacteroidota bacterium. Next base: position 30,578 of record JBCDKT010000016.1, on the reverse strand, counting down.
TCTACGCCCGCATCGGGACGACGGTCTCGCCCGTCTCCGGCGAGCCGGTGACCAAAGACGCGCCCCGCTCCGTCGCCGAGGCGCTGCAGGCCGACCTCGCAGGCGGCACCCGGTTCTACCTCTGCTTCCCGCTCCCCGAGCACAAGGGCCGCAAGAAGGCCGAGGAGCTGGAGGCGCTCCGGGCGCGCGGCTTCTTCCGCCTCCTCGCCCTCCCGACAGCCAAAGCGCGCGCGAAGGGCGACCCCGCCGAGGTGATCGACCTCAACGAGACCGACCCGGCCGAGGTCAAGACGCCGAAAACGCGGCTCCTCGTGCTCGTCGACCGGCTCGCCGTCCGGGCGGGTGACGAGGCGACGACGGCCCGCATCGCGGACTCCGTCGAGCAGGCGTTCCGCGAGGGCGGCGACCGCGTCGTGGTCGTGACCGCGCCCAAAGACAGCCCGTTCGAGACGCTCGACTTCTCGGCGCTCTTCGAGCGCGACGGGATGACGTTCGAGGATCCGACGCCGCAGCTCTTCAGCTTCAACTCGCCCCTCGGCGCGTGCCCGACGTGCCAGGGCTTCGGCCGCGTCCCCGGCGTCGATGAGGACCTCGTCGTCCCCAACCCCGACCTCTCGATCCGGCAGGGCGCGCTCGCCCCGTTCCGCACCGAGCAGTGGAGCAAGCACCTCCGCGACCTCGTCCGCGAGGCGGCCAAAATCCAGTTCCCCATCGACACGCCGTACAGCCTTCTCACCGAAGAGCAGCGGCAATGGGTGTGGAACGGGGCCGGCAGCTACGCCGGGGTGCGCGGCTTCTTCCGGTACCTCGAAAAGAAGGCGTACAAGATGCACTACCGCATCTTCTCGGCGCGCTTCCGGGGCTACACGCCCTGCCCCGACTGCGACGGCTACCGCCTCCGCCCCGAGGCGCTCTACGTCCAGGTCGGCGGCGAGGGTACCGGCGTCCCGGCCTACCACATCGGCGAGGTCTGCGAGCTCACGACCGCCGACGCGAAGGAGCACTTCGACCAGCTCGAGCTTTCAGCATACGAACTGGCCGTTGCAGGCCGCGTGATGGACGAGGTCCGCAAGCGGCTCCGCTACCTCGTCGAGGTCGGGCTCGACTACCTCACACTCGACCGGCTCAGCCAGACGCTTTCCGGCGGCGAGAGCCAGCGGATCAACCTCGCCACGAGCCTCGGCTCCTCGCTCGTCGGGAGCCTCTACGTCCTCGACGAGCCGACGGTCGGGCTGCACCCGCGCGACAACGAGCGGCTGATCCGCATCCTCGAAGGCCTCCGCGACATCGGCAACACCGTCCTCGTCGTCGAGCACGACGAGGCGATGATGCGCCGCGCCGACCAGATCGTCGACATCGGCCCCGGCTCGGGTGTGCACGGTGGGGCGGTCGTCTTCCAGGGCGACATCGAGGCGATGCTCGCGGACGAGGCCTCGCTGACCGGCCAGTACCTCTCCGGGCGCAAGACGATTCCCGTTCCCGAGGCGCGGCGGGCGGTTGACCCCGAGCGCGTCATCACGGTCGAGAACGCGCGGCAGAACAACCTCAAGCGGCTCGACGTGGCTTTCCCGCTCGGGATGATCGTCTGCGTCACCGGCGTCTCCGGCTCGGGCAAGTCGACGCTCGTCAACCAGACGCTCTACCGCGGGCTGCACCGGCTCAAAGGCCACGAGATCGGCGGCAAGCTCGGCGCGCACGACGCCGTCCGCGGGCACGACCTCGTCGACTCGGTCGAACTCGTGGACCAGAGTCCGATCGGCCGCAGCCCGCGCTCGAACCCGGTGACCTACATCAAGGCGTTCGACGCGGTCCGGGCGCTCCTCGCCGGGACCCACCAGGCGAAGGTGCGCGGCTACAAGGCGGGCACGTTCAGCTTCAACGTCCCCGGCGGGCGGTGCGAGGTCTGCCAGGGCGACGGCGTGGTGAGGGTCGAGATGCAGTTCCTGGCCGACCTCTTTCTGGAGTGCGAGGCGTGCGGCGGCAAGCGCTTCAAGCAGGACGTACTCGAGATCCGCTGGAACGGCAAGAACGTGGACGACATCCTGTCGATGACGGTCGACGAGGCCGTGGACTTCTTCGCGGGCGAGAAGCGTGTGGCGAACAAGCTGACGGTACTCCAGGACGTCGGGCTGGGCTACCTCACGCTCGGGCAGGCGTCGAACACGCTCTCCGGCGGCGAGGCGCAGCGGGTCAAGCTCGCCGCCCACCTCAGCCGCCCGGCCTCGGAGCACACGCTCTACCTCTTCGACGAGCCGACGACCGGCCTCCACTTCGACGACATCGAGAAGCTGCTCCGTGCCTTCAACGCGCTCGTCGCCGAGGGCCACTCGGTCATCCTCATCGAGCACAACCTCGACGTGATCAAGGCCTCGGACTACGTGATCGACCTCGGGCCCGAGGGCGGGCGGCGCGGCGGGTTCGTCGTGGCCGCCGGCACGCCGGAGGAGGTGGCGTCGGTCGAGGAGAGCCACACCGGGCGCTTCCTCCGGGACGAGGGGATCGCGCCGGCGTGAGGCCTCGGGCGGAACCCGCGGCATCGGACTGATGTCACCTAGGCATCACACGACTGTGCTGCCTCATGCCTGCCCTCACCGTCCGCAACATCCCCGACCGCGTCTACGAGCGCCTCAAGGAGCGCGCAGGGCGCAACCGCCGCTCGATGAGCAACGAGATCGTCACGCTCCTCGAAGAGCAGCTCCTGCCCCGGCGCGTCGAGCCGGACCCGTTCATCGCCATGGCTGAGTCGTTTCACGCTCAGTTCCCCGAGCCGCTGCCTGACCTGGCCGCAGAGGGCAAGCGAGCGGGCCGGAAGTACGAGGACCCGCTTCCCGGCGAGGGCGCACCGTGATCGTGATCGACGCCGATGTGATCGCTTCGTTCTGGATAAAGGGGCCTCGAACCGCGGCCGTGCTTCGGGCGCGCCGACGCGATACTGACTGGATCGTCCCCCTGCTCTGGCAGTCCGAGTTTCGGAGCGTGCTACGGCAGCACCTCGTGCACGGGTCGCTCAGTTTCGCCGACGCCGTGTGGGTTGCGAACAAGGCCGAGGCGATGCTGTCGGGACGTGCGTACGAGGTCCGCAGCGCGGACGTGCTGAAGCTCGTCGAGCGCACGGGGCATTCGAGCTACGACTGCGAGTACGTGGCCCTCGCCGAGGCCGAGCAGGTCCCGCTCGTCACGGGCGACCGGCGGGTGGCGGAGCGCTTCCCCGACATCGCTGTGCTGCTCGAAGCGTTCGTCGAGGCGTAGCCTCTCTTGCGGCAGGGTCACGGCTTCCAGAGGGCAGCGAGCGCGGGCGCGGGTTGGTGAGAAGCGGTGAAAAACGAGCCCCCAGCCGTAACACTTCGTCTATGTCCGGCGTTTGAGCGAACTTTGGCCCCGGGCCGTAGGTACGTCCGCCGTCAAGCTCATCTTCGCGCGTATGCCGTCCACCACCGCCGTTCTTTCTCCACCACGTAGCGTTCGTGAGGCCCCGCCGCCTCGTCGCATCGCGCTCTTCACCGGCAACTACAACCACGTCCAGGACGGCGTCAGCCTGACGCTCAACCGCCTCGTCCGCTACCTGCTCGGCCGGGGCGACGAAGTGCTCGTCTTCGGCCCGACCGTGGACGACCCGCCGATGGACCACGCAGGCGACTTCGTCTCCGTCCCCTCCGTGCCAATCCCGGGGCGCCCCGAGTACCGCCTGACGACGCACATGCCGCGCCGCCTCCGCCGCCGGCTCGACGCGTTCGCGCCCGACCTCGTCCACATCGCCACGCCGGACGTGCTCGGGTTCAGGGCGCTCCGCTGGGCGCAGGCTGCAGCGGTTCCGGTCGTCGCCTCGTACCACACGCACTTCCCGGCCTACCTGAAGTACTACGGCGTGCAGTCGATGGAGGGGTTCATGTGGAAGGCAGGCCGGTGGTTCTACGGGCAGTGCGAGCACGTCTACGTGCCCTCGCTGTCGGTGGCTGCGGTGCTGCGCGTCCACGGCATCACCGACGGCCTCCGGCTGTGGGAGCGCGGGGTCGACGTGAGCCGCTTCGGGCCGCAGGAGCGCGACCTCGGCTGGCGGCGCGGCTTCGGGATCGAGGACGACGAGGTGCTCATCACGTTCGTCGGCCGGCTGGTGCTGGAGAAGGGTCTCGGCATCTACGCCGACGTGATCGAGGGGCTGCACGCGCGCGGGCTTCGGGTCCGCAGCATGATGGTCGGCAACGGCCCGGCGCGCGCCGACATGGAGCGCCGCCTCCCCGGCACCGTCTTCACCGGCCACCTCAGCGGCGACGCCCTGCCGAAGGCCTACGCCTCGTCCGACGTCTTCCTGTTCCCGTCCGACACCGAGACCTTCGGCAACGTGACGCTGGAGGCGATGGCGAGCGGCGTCCCCGCCGTCTGCGCCGACGCCACCGGCGCGAGCGAACTCGTCCAGCACAGCACGACCGGCTACCTCGCCCCGCCCGGCGACCCAGACTCGTTCCTCGATGCCGTCGCCCGCCTCGTGAGCAGCCCCGAGCGCCGCGCCTGCTTCGGCGAGGCCGCCATCGAGCGCGCCTACCACTACGACTGGGACGCCGTCCTGGCCCGGCTCCGCTCGTACTACGAAGACGTGCTCGCGCCCCACAGGGCCTCGGTCCCGGCATAAGGTGTCCGCATGCGGGTCTGCGACCTCACGCACGCCTACACCGACACGAGCGGCGGCATCCGCACGACGATCGACGCCAAGCGCCGCTACCTCCTCCGCCACACAGACCACGAGCACGTCCTGATCGCGCCGGGCCCCAAGGACGGCGTGGAGCGCGACGGCCGGGCGACCACGATCCGCGTCGCCGGGCCGGTCATCCCCGGCGCGGACCCCTACCGCTTCTTCCTCCGGGCTGACAAGGTGCGCGCCGCGCTCGCCGCCGTGCAGCCGGACCTCGTCGAGCTCCACACGTTCTATACCTCGCCCTGGGCTGCGTTCTCGTACCGGAAGATGCACCCCGTGGCCGTCACCGCGTTCTACCACACCGACCTGCCCTCGGCCTACGTCCGCCCTGCCGCGGCGAGGCTACTCGGTGAGCGCGCCGGTGACGTCGCGGAGCGCTGGACCGAGGCCTACGTCCGCACCGTCTTCGACCGCTGCGACCGAGGCTTCGCCGTCTCGGCTGACCTCGTGCAGCGCCTCCGGCGGATGGGCGTCGCGGCCCCGCTCGACGCCGTCCCGCTCGGCGTGGACCTGGGCCTCTTCCACCCGGCGAAACGGGATCCGGCGCTCCGCGAGCAGCTTGGAGTTGCAGGAGACGGTCTGCTGCTCGTCTACGCTGGCCGGCTCGACTCGGAGAAGCAACCGGCCGTGCTGGCCGATGCCGTGGAGTTGCTCCCTGCCGGCCTCCGCCCCACGCTCGTGCTCGCCGGGCAGGGGCCGCACCGGGCCGCCCTCGAAGCGCGGGCAGCGACCGGCGAGCGGCTCCGCGTGCTGCCGTACGTCGGGGACAAGGAGGCGCTCGCGCGGCTGCTCGCCTCGGCGGACGTGTACGTGACGGCGGGGCCGCACGAGACCTTCGGGCTGTCGGTCGTCGAGGCGCAGGCGTCGGGGCTGCCGGTCGTCGGCGTGGCGGCGGGGGCGCTCGTGGACCGCGTGCCGCCTCGCGCGGGCCGCCTCGGGCCGGTTGGCGATGCCAGTGCGTTCGCCCGCAACATCGCCGAGGTCGCGGCCGAGCGCGAGCGCTTCGGCGCAGCGGCGCGGGCGCACGTCGAGGCCGCTTTCTCGTGGGACCGCACGTTCGAGCGGCTGCTGGCCGTCTACGACGCGGTGCTGGGCAGGCAGCAGGCGTGAACCCGTAGATTGGCGGCTCAACCGACCCCGCCTCTGATGCTACGCCCCCTCGTCCTCCTCGCCCTGCTGGCTGCCGCCCCGCTCGCGGCGCAGCCCGTCACCCTCACCGAGTACGACACGGCCGCCTACGGGGCGACAGAGTTCGAGAACTCCGGGTCGGACGAGGCCCAGGGGCCGTTCCTGCGCGGCCTGCTGATGCTCCACAGCTTCGAGTACGAGGACGCCCGCGAGGCCTTCCAGGAGGCGCGGCGGGTCGACCCGGACTTCGCCCTCGCGGCGTGGGGCGAGGCGCTGACGCACAACCACCCGATCTGGCAGCAGCAGGACCGCGACGCGGCGATTGCCGCGCTCGGCGACCTCTGGACGGCCATCGAGCGCGGCGCCCCGCTCCCGGGCGCGACCGAGCGTGAGGCCGACTACCTCCGCACGCTGGGGGTCCTCTACGGCGACGGCTCGAAAGAGGCGCGCGACCTCGCCTACGCCAACGCCCTCGGTACCCTCGCCGACCGCTACCCCGGCGACCTCGACGCGGCGGCGTTCCACGCCCTCGCCGTCCTCGGCACCGCCCACGACGGGCGCGACTTCGGGATCTACATGCGCGCCGCCGCGATTGCGGAGGAGGTGTTCAACGCCAACCCGGACCACCCCGGCGCGGCGCACTACCTGATCCACGCCTACGACGACCCGGTCCACGCCCCGCTCGGGCTGCGCGCCGCCCGGGTCTACGCCGAGATCGCGCCCGCGGCCTCGCACGCGCTCCACATGCCGAGCCACATCCACTTCGCGCTCGGGATGTGGGACGAGGGGGCCGAGATGAACCGCCGCTCCTACGAGGCCGCGCAGGCCCGCGCCGACCGGCGCGGCGACCCGCTCAACGGACACGGCTGGCACGCGCTCCAGTGGCTGGCCTATGCCGAGCTTCAGCGCGGACGCTTCGACGAAGCCAGCCGCCTGCTCGCGCTCTCGGAGGACTTAGCCGAAGGACAAGCGCGCCGCAGCTATGCACCGGTCCTCCTGCGCGCCCACGTCCTCGTGAATACCGAAGACTGGGACGGCCCCCTCGCTCACACGGCTCCCGACTTGGCCGACGAGAGTCTGACCGTCTCGGCGCAGAGCCTGTTCGCCGACGGCTGGGCGGCGCTCGAGCGCGGCGACCGGGCCGCCGCCGAGGCCTTCGCCGCCGCGCTCCGCGAACGCCTCGACACGGACGGCGACCCGGACCCCGAGGACAGGGTCCCTGAGGCTCAGCTACAGGCGCTGCTGGCACTCGACGAGGGCGCGACGGACGAAGCCCTCGCGTTTCTCCAGGAAGCAGCGGAGCTTGAGGACGCGATGCCGCTCGACTTCGGCCCGGCGCTGCCCATAAAGCCGGCGCACGAACTCTTCGGCGAGGTGCTGCTGGACCTCGACCGGCCGGACGAGGCCCGGCAGCAGTTCGAGCACGCCCTCGCTCGCTACCCGCGCCGGTCCCGCTCCCTTCTCGGCCTCGCCCGCGCCGCGATGGAGGCCGGCGGCACCGAGATGGCCCGGGAGGCGTACGCCGACCTCGCCGCTGCGTGGCACGCGGCCGACGCCCACCCGGCGCTCGCCGAAGTACGAGCACACGCCGCGATGGAGATGCAGTAGGCCCGCAGGGGGCTGACCGTTGGCACCGTGGCTGGCCGCCTCGCTACCTTGACGCGTCCGCCCCTCGCGCTCAACCGAACTTTGCATGGAACCCTCGCCCGACCGCTACAGCGAACCGTACGTCCCCAACCTCGGCATCGGGTACCTCTTCGCCCGGAGTTGGCCGCTGTTCAAGGAACACCTCTGGGTCCTGGTCGGGGCTACGGCGATCTACATCGTGGTTGCCAGCATCGGGTCGGACCCGTTCTTGGATGACTTCGGCGTAGGAAGCGGCGTCCTCAACATCGTCGGGTTCGCCATCACCGGGCCGCTCACGGCAGGGCTCTACTGGATGATGCTCAGAGTGCACCGCAGCGAGCGGCCCGCGTTCGGCGACCTCTTCATTGGGTTCAACGAGTTTGGCCGAGCGTTCGGGGTGTACGCCCTGAGCGCACTCGCGACGGTCCTCGGGCTGCTCCTTTTCGTCGTGCCGGGTATCATCATCGGCGTCGGGCTGTGGCCGAGCCTCTTCCTGGTAATGGATGGGGACCGGGGGGTGATGGATACGCTGCAAGAGGCGTGGGCGATGACGAGCGGCTACCGCCTCCAGCTTTTCCTGATCGGCCTGGTGCTGTTCGTCCTCCTGCTCCTCGGCGTGCTCGCCCTGGTCGTCGGCATCTTCTTCACCGGAGCCTTCGGGCTGCTCGTCGTGGCAGGGGCCTACGAGGAGCTGTCGCTGGGCACGGCCTGAGGCTCGCGGGCGCGAATTCACCGGCCCTCGCCTTGTCTGTCTCGCCCGGACCTGGTAGATTGGCGAGCCCGCCCGCGCACCGGCAGAGCCGCTGGTTCTTTCGGCGCAACGCATCCCACAGTAACCGGTTACCCCAGGGTGCTGGACCTTCTCCGCGACGCCCGCTCCGTGCTCGACCTCCAGCGCACCCTCGGCGGCGACTGGCTGCCCGACGCCCTCCCGCCTCCCGCCTCTCCCGATTCCATGTCGCCCGACCTCTTCGGTGCCCTGCCTGACCCCTCGCAGGACGCCACGCTCTCGCCCTACGACCGCATCGAAGCCCTCGTCCCGGAGGACTCGCCGCTCGGCGAGATGGGCTCGCTGGGCGAGATCTTCGACTGGCTCGGGGACACTATCCTCACCCCGATCGACGAGAACCGGATCAACCCCGTGCTCGGGGTCGGGCCGGAGGACGCCGACCTGATGGTGATTGGCGAGGCACCGGGGGCGGACGAGGACAAGACCGGCGAGCCGTTCGTCGGACGCGCCGGGCAGCTCCTCAACAAGATTCTGGAAGCCGTGAACTTCCAGCGCGAGGAGGTCTACATCACCAACATCCTCAAGAGCCGCCCGCCCGGCAACCGCGACCCGCGCCCGGACGAGGTCGAGGCCCACATCCCGATCCTCTACAAGCAGATCGCGCTCGTGCGCCCGAAGATAGTGCTCGCCGTCGGCAAGTCGGCCGGCAATGGGCTGCTCAAGAAGACCTCGTCGCTGGCCTCGCTCCGGGGCAAGTTCAACGACTTCTACGGGCTGCCGATGATGGTGACCTATCACCCGGCCGCGCTGCTTCGCAACCCGCAGTGGAAGCGCCCGACGTGGGAGGACATGAAACTGATGCGCACGCGCTACGACCAACTCGTCCAGGCCTAAATCTCCCACCCGCATGCCTGACCAGGACGGCCCTCAGCAGCGCCCCCTCCGCATCGAAGAAGGCGGCACCTTCCCGCTCGAAAAGCTGACCGGCCGGCGCGGCGGGCGCCAGCGGGCCAACGTCGTCTCGCTCCACGAGCAGGCCGGGCGCGTCCCGCCGCAGGCCGTCGAGGTCGAGCAGTCGGTGCTCGGGGCGATGCTGATCGAGCGCGAGGCCATCCCGAAGGCGATCGAGATCCTGCCGTCCGAGGCGTTCTACGACGTGCGCCACCAGCGGATCTACGCCGCCATGCTCGGCCTCTTCGAGCGCACCAACCCGGTCGACCTCATCACGCTGACCGAGGAGCTCAAGCGGCGCGGCGAGTTCGAGCCCATCGGCGGCTACTACCTCTCCGAACTCACCACGCGCGTGGCGAGCGCGGCCAACGTCGAGTACCACGCCCGGATCATCGCAGAGAAGTCGCTCCTGCGGCAGATGATCGAGACGATGACGACGACCGTCGGCGAGGCCTACGACCCGACGACCGACGCCTTCGACCTCCTCGACCGCGCCGAGCAGGACATCTTCAAGATCTCCGAGAGCCAGCTCCGCAAGAGCAGCCGCGCGATGAGTGAGGTCGTGATGGACACCTTCAAGCAGCTCGAAGCGCTCGGGCAGCGCGAGGGCGGCCTGACCGGCGTGCCGAGCGGCTTCCACGCGCTCGACGACATGACCGGCGGCTGGCAGAAGTCCGACCTCATCATCATCGCGGCCCGGCCCTCCATGGGAAAAACGGCTCTCAGTTTGGCCGTCACCATGAATGCGGCGACGCACCCGAAGTACGGCGTGCCGGTGGCGATCTTCTCGCTCGAGATGAGCGCGAACCAGCTCGCGCAGCGGATGCTGACCTCGGAGGCGCGGATCGACGCGCAGAAGGCGCGCACGGGGCGGCTCTCGGACGAGGACTGGCCCAAGCTCGCCCGCGCCGCCGGCCGCCTCGGCGAGGCCCAGATCTTCGTCGACGACACGCCCGGCCTCGGGATCCTGGAGCTCCGCGCCAAGTGCCGCCGCCTCAAGGCCGAGCACGGCATCGGCCTCGTGATCGTGGACTACCTCCAGCTGATGCACGGCACACAGGACAACCGCAACGGCAACCGCGAGCAGGAGATCGCCCAGATCAGCCGCAGCCTCAAGGCGCTCGCCAAAGAGCTCGATGTGCCCGTCCTCGCCCTCGCCCAGCTCTCTCGCGCGGTCGAGACGCGAGGCGGTGATAAGCGACCTATGCTCAGTGATTTACGTGAAAGCGGATCCATCGAACAAGACGCCGACGTGGTCGCGTTCATCTACCGCGCCGAGCGCTACGGCATCACCCAGGACGAGAACGGCAACTCGACGGCCGGCGTCGGCGAGATCATCATCGGCAAGCAGCGCAACGGGCCGATCGGCAACGTCAAGCTCGCCTTCGTCAACCAGTACGCCCGGTTCGAGAACCTCCAGACGTACTACGGCTCGGACCCCGGCTACGCCTTCGGTGCTCCTGGGGGTGCTCCGCAACCCCACCAGCTAGGAGCAGGGCAACCGCTGATCAATCCAGGAGACATTCACCCGGGTTCGCATCCTGATGATCCCGCATACGTGCCTCGGCGTCAGGACGGACAAGGCGGCTACGAGGACTACCCGCCCGGCGACGCACCGTTCTAGTTTGAACCGAGACACCCAAGCGAAAAGCCCCACCGCTCGTCCTGAGCGACAGGGCTTTGCTTCGGAGGTGACGAGCGGATTCGAACCGCTGTACGAGGCTTTGCAGGCCTCTGCCTAGCCACTCGGCCACGTCACCGGATGGTCCTTTCGGACCGGATAAGATACTACCTTTCGTCGAATCTCGCGTTCCACCCTGCGCCCCGACCAGGACTCGAACCTGGACTCAACGGCTTAGAAGGCCGTGGCTTTATCCAATTAAGCTATCGGGGCCGTTGATTCGGAGGCAATGTACCTGTGCGAACCTGCTCTGAATGCAAGCGCGCCCTGCCCGAGGGGGATTTCTACAAGAGTGGACGGAAGATCCAGGCTCGCTGCAAGGCATGCTTCAACCGCTACTGCATCGACCGGTGGCGCAGAATTAAAGCCGAGGAGGTCGAGCGGATGGGCGGGATATGCGCAGACTGCGGTGGGCGATTCCACCCGGACCTGTATGACTTCCATCACCTCGACCCTTCCGAGAAAGAATACCAGTGGACGAAGCTCCGCCTGTTCTCAGCAGAGCGCCGGCAAACAGAGCTGGCGAAGTGCGTCCTCCTCTGCGCGAACTGCCACCGAGCGAGGCACATCGTGTTCCCCCTCTCAGCCTGATCATTCTGGTCGGGGCGGCCGGATTTGAACCGACGACCTTCTGCTCCCAAAGCAGACGCGCTACCGGGCTGCGCCACGCCCCGCGGTGTGGCTGCGCCAAATATACACCGCCCCCACCCTTGCCCTCGGGCTCACCGACTTTTCGCACGGCGCTCCGGCGGGACGGTGCGCCTGCGGCGCGGAATGGGAGGAATGGGGAGAACGGGCGGAATGGGAAGAAGGGACGTTGGCGCGGAGCGCGGCGGCCTCGGTAATTTTCTCAGCTTTTCTTTCCACTCCTCCCACTCCTCCCCGCTCCCGTAGCTTCCGGCATGGAAACGCCCGCCGCGGACCTCCGCGCTCTGCAGATCGTCTGGAAAGCCCTCGTCGGCGGCGTAGCGCTGATGACCGTCGTGCTCGGCGGCCTGACAGCCATCGGCTACGGCCAGGTGGTCGGCGGCAACGCGGCCACGTTTTTCTACGTCAATGCGGCTATCAATTTCGCCGCCGTCCTCGGGGCGTTTGCTGTGCAGCGGCGGCTCATCGATGCGAAGCTCCCGGCGACGGGAACGCCGGCCGAAGCCGTCGCCGAGATCCGGTCGTCGGGCGTGCTGTCGCTCGCGTTCCTCGAAGGCTCGGCGCTCGTAGCGGGGGTCTCGGCGTTCTTCACCGGCGAGGCCGTCAACCTGCTCTTCGTCGTCCCGTTCTTCGGCTTCGCGGCCGTCTTCTACCCGACGGCCGCGCGCGTGGAGGCGCTGCTGAGCTTCGCCCGAGGCGGGTGAGCGCAGCGCCGTCGCGCGCGGTCAGTGGCCGCCGTGGCTGCCCTTCTGCCCGTCGCCGTGGTCCATGCCCTCGTGCATGCCGCCGTGCTCCATCCCGCCGTGGTGCATGCCGTGCATCGGGTGCTCGACGCCGGAGGGGTACGCCCCGAGCGTGATCACAGCCTCGACGGCTCCGGTCTCCGCGTTCAGGACCGTCAGGTTGCCGAAGGCGTCGTTCGGGAGCGGCGCGCGCGCGCCGTCGGCATCGGGCGGGCCGAGGAAGCGGACGGGCGGTGCCCAGGTCCCCTGGAGGTTCGAGCTCGTCACGAAGAAGCTGCCCTCGTAGGTCGGGGCCGGCGAGTGCGGCATCGCAATCGGTCCGTCGGGGGCGTCGTTCTCGGCGGTCAGCCGGACGGTCTTGGTCGGCACGTCGATCACCGTCACGCTCTGGCCGACGCGGTTGGGGACGAGGAGCGAGCGGCCGTCGCTGTCGAGGTGGCCGTGCCAAGCGCGCGCGCCGGTCGGGGCGGTGCCGCCGGGGGTAAGCGTGCCGTCGGGGCCGAGGGTGAAGAAGAGGACCTCGCTCGCGCCGTTGCCGTTGGCGGTGAGGGTCGCCGTCGTGCCATCGGGGAGGAGGCTGAAGTGGATCAGCTCGCGGTTGCGCTCGCCGAGCGGCGTGCGGCTGACGAGGTCGCCGGTCCGGGCGTCGAGGACGAGCGTCTCGCGGCCCGAGAGCGGGGCGGTGAGGAGGTAGCGCCCGTCGGGCGTGAGCGCGAGCGCGTGCGGCACGTCGTAGCCCGGGAGGGGCATCTCCTCGACGAGCTCCATCGTCTCGGTGTCGAACGCGCCGAGGCCGTAGGTGCCGGCCGAGGACAGCGTCGAGCGGCCGGAGTAGAGCCGGCCGCGCTCGGCGTCGAGGGCCATCATCCCCGGCGTCGTGAAGCTGCCCGGCTCGGAGTGGCCGAGGAGGTAGGCCGGAGCCGAGGGGTCGAGCGTGAGGTCCATCGAGAGCTTGGCGACGACGCCCGCGCTGATGAGCGAGGCGTACCAGGCGCTCTCGTCCGGCTCGAAGACCATGTGGTGTGGGCCGTAGGGCGTGCTCTCCAGCCCGTGGTGGTCGAGGTAGACGCGGCGGATCACGCGGCGGCGGGCGGCGTCCACGAGCGCGACCGCGTTCTGCCCCTGCTCGGCGACGAAGAGAACGTGCTCGGCGTCGGCGTAGGGCACGGTGCCCTCGTCGTCCCGTGCCCCGGCCTCGATCCAGCGCGCGAGGTAGCGCAGCTCGTCCGGCTCCATCTGGCGGAGGTTGGGGTACGGAATTGCCGTCGCTTCGTCGGTGTCGAGGACGAGGCGGAGGGCGTCGCTCCCGGCGGCGTCGAACGGGACGATGGCCGCCCCGGCCTTGCCCGCGAAGAGGGCGTCCCACGCGTAGGCCTCGGCCTCGCCCAGCCCGAACGCGTCGCGCGCGGCGAGGAGCGGCTGCACGTAGGCCGCGTAGCTCAGGCTCTCGAGTGCGTCGTAGTCGGTCGAGTCCGGCGCAGTGGGCATCGCAGCCGTGGCCGGAGCGAGGACGAGGAAGAGGACAACAAGGCGGAGCATGGGCAAAGCGGAAGTCGGTGAAGCGCGAAGGTACGACGAGCAGCCGGCGGCGCCGCGGGCCTAGTACGGCTCGACGGCGTCGAGCTCGACCTGGAACGGGCCGGCCTCGGAGACCAGTTCGATGGCGGCGAGGGCGGTGAGGTCGAGCGCGTCGCCCTCGAAGTCTACGAAGGCGAGGTCGTAGACGCCCCACCGCTCGCTCGCCTCGAACGGCACCGACGCTGAGGCACCGCCGGCATCGGTCAGCCGAACGCGGTAGGTCCCGCCGTCTCCTTTGGCTCGGACGCGCAGGCCCTCCCTGCGGTGCACGTCGAGCGGCTCGTCGAGGCGCAGCGCAGACTCCGGCGCAGTCCCTTTGAACAGGACCGTTCCGTTGGCCTCATCGTGGGTCGCAGCCGCTCCATTGGTGGGTACCCACCGGTCGGCGTACTCGGCCGTGGCGAGCGACGTGCCGCCCCACCCCTGGCGGGCACGGGCGGCGGCCAGCTGCTCCGGCGTCGGCGAGATCGCAAGCTGTCCCGCCGGCCGGGCGGGCTTGGCGAAGACCACCTCGCGCGCCGTCCCGTCGCGCTCGACGGAGAGGCGCACCTCGTCGCCGGCCTCGAGCGCCCGGTATAGCTCTCTGGCCTCTTGCCCGTTGGCCACGGGGGTACCGTTGAGCGCGGTGACGAGGTCGCCGGGGTAGAGGTCCGGCCCTCGGTCTGGGCCGAAGCGGACCTCGACGCGTGCCGCCTCGGTGCCCCCGATGGAGACGAGGACGCTGTCGGCAGGGAAGACGAGCACGGCGGCGTCGCCCCCGACTTCGAGCGTGCCCTGGGCGGCGACGGGCGTGGCGAGGACGAGGCAGAGCACAGCGATTCGTAGCGCAGGGAGCATGGCAACCGGGGTCGGGTGAGGGGTTGCCGGAGAAACGAGGCGCCGGGCTGCGCTATTGCTCCGGCACGCCGTAGGCGGCGGGGTCTCCGAGCACGGTGTCGTGCGGGAGCGAGCCGCGGTGGGAGCGGAAGTAGGCGTAGGGCGTGGCGTGGAGGGAGTCTAAGACGCGCCCGGTGTATACACCGACTCAATATCTCGAATCACCGAGCCTTCGCATATACAAATATGTTTCCTAGCATTGCGCTACAAAAATTATAAAGATGGAAAAATGACTTGACTTGCCTTCCTTTTTTTTTACATATGGAGTACCGTTGGGCCCGACGGTTCTATCACCAGCCCACCCCAAACCGGATAGAACCATGAAACACATTGCATTGCTCTTGTTGGCTGCTTTCGCACTTGCCTGGCTAGGCGGCTGCGATGCCACAAACGACGCAGACTTCTCGTCGGCCGACGCCCAGAGTACGTCCCTCTCCCACCAAGACGCTCTCGCCACCGTAGACCGCGACACCCACGACGGCTACCTCCTGTCGATCTCGGAGCGGGTGCCGGACTTTGCGGGCTTGTTCGAGGAGAACGGTATGCTTCGGGTCGCCGTTGCCAGATCTGCGCAGGATCCCGCGGCGGTCGTCTCAGAAGCCCTCACCGTTGCCGATGAGCTAGCACCAGGGGGTTCCGCGCCTCTCGCCGAGAGAGCGGCTCCGACCCCAGCTTCTGCGCTTTACGGCTTCGCCGATGTGCTCGCGTGGCGGGAGGCTCTCGCCCTTACGACGCCTGGCCTCTCGCTCCACGACGCAGATGAGCGAAAGGGACTCGTCTACGTCGAGGTTACATCCTCACAAGAGGTCGGACGCGTTCGTGAGAGCGCCGCTGCGCTCGGCATTCCGTCCGACGCCCTCGAAGTGAGGGTCGAGCCGAGGTACGAGGCTCAGATCGACATCCGCAATTACGGCCCATACCTCGAGGCCGGCTACGCTATTGCAATGCAGTGGGGCCATTGCACCCACGGCTTCATGGCCTTCCGTGGCTCCATGTCAGGCGATATCGGCGGTTTCGTGACCAACTCACATTGCACGAACGCCAGTGGCGCTGTGGGTGGCGTTAACAGCGCGCAGTTCTATCAGGGCAATGGTTCTTATGGAAACTCAGGCCGCTACCTCGGTGTCGAGATCGTGGACCCTGCCTTTAACACACTAGGGAGACCAGTTGGCGCTACGGCTATACAAGGACCACCTGTTGGTGGGGGCGGGGGCAGACCGTGGCGATACTCAGACGCCACCTTCGTTGATTACGACCTGAGCCAGAACAATACCAACACGCTGTTCGGCCAGATCGCTAAAACCAGATACGCGGGCACCAACAGCCCTGGCTCTCACGACAGGATAGCCGCTTTCCAAATTGAGTCTGATGCCGCTAGCTATCAGCACATTGTTGGTACCGTCGTAGACAGAGTCGGGCGCACGTCAGGCTGGACTACAGGCCCCATTACGAGGTCGTGTGTAACCATCCCCCTCGACAACACTAACCCGTCCAATTCAAACGCGGGCAAAGACCTCCGCTGCCAGTACGAGGTCCGGGCTTACTCCGATGCCGGCGACAGCGGCTCGCCCGTTTTCTTCCCGACCGGTAGTAACACAGCTCGCCTCCAGGGCCTTCTGTGGGGCGGCCGAACAGAGAGCAATGGGACTCGCTTCTTCGTCTACAGCGCCTTTCACCTCATCAACAGAGAACTCCGCCGCAGCGGCAGCAACGGTGATCTCTACACGCACAACCCCAGTAGTCCGCGTTTTGGCGGCACCACACGTATAGAATCGCTGCCGTGATCGTTCCCGGCCGCCATACCTCTCAGGAGGTGTGGCGGCCGCCCTCGTGCTATTCTGATCTAAATAAGGCCGCGCGTGCCTCCTAAACCATGACGTACCTAGTCCGAGTTGCGACCATGCTTCTCCTCTTCCTTGGCCTATCGGCCTGCGATTCCAGCAGTACTGACCCCAGTGCGGCAGCCAAACTGTCGACGGCTGCTTTTGTAGTCGAAGCGCCCGACGTCCTCCGCTTTGGTGAGGTCATCTCTCTCACCGTCACTGTAACTAACACTACCGAGTCGAACCTTTACCTCGGTCGGCCTAATCTCGAACTGTTTCGCGAGTCTGAACCTCCGTTCTCGACCGGCGATCAAACGCCTGCCTCTCTCTACTTGGCGTACAGCCCGTACACGCCGGCTATCCTCAGAGAGAACGAACGGATTCGTCCGGGCGAGTCACGAACGCTTGGCCTCACCCTCGATCTTCGCCCCGACGGAGTAGCACTGTGGGAGGGGGAAGGCCCTGTCGATGGGTTGTACCGCGTGGGCGCTACCCTCTTCCTGACACCCGGCGACGAGGACTCCCTCTACCGAGGCGCTCCGGCACCCACGGACATCTCGCTCTCGGCTCCGTTCGATCTCACATTCGAGGGGAGATGATGTCGGGTTTCGCTTCCTCAATGTCTCGCTCGCCGCAGCAGTAGGTGCAGGCATCGTGGTTCACCTCGCGTCGTGCGGGAGCGATCCGCGGTGGGAGCGGAAGTAGGCGTAGGGCGTGGCGTGGAGGAAGTTCGAGACGCGCCCGGTGTAGACGTCGGCGTAGCGCTCGACCTGGCGGGCGAGGTGGCTCTTGTCGTTGCCGGCGCGCATCATCAGGCCCCACCGCTTGTTGTGGAGCCGCGCCGAGGCCCGGGCCAGCGGGGCGATCTCGGCGTCGAGCGCGAGGAGCCGCGCGCGGTGCGCGTCCATCTCGGCCTCGATCTCGGCCGGCGGGCGCGCCGGGTCCGGGCCGTAGCCGCCCTTGGCGCGCTGGAGCGCGAGGCGGTAGGCCGAGTACTCGGCCTCCATCTCGACCTTGCGCGCCATCATCTCGGTGAGCTGCCGCTGCGTCTCGTGGAACCCGCCGATGGCGGCCAGCTCGTCTTCGAGCTCGCGGAGGATGAGCGCCGTCCGCCAGCGGAGGACGCTCTTCGAGACGTTGACGTCGGTGAAGAGGTGGTCGCCGACGTAGAGGATGTCCTCGCCCCGCAGCCCGAGGCTGGCCTCGACCTGCCCCGCGTTCGCGCCGACGTAGACGTGCCCCGGCTTCAGCATCCCGACGTGCTCGCGCAGCAGCCCGTCGTCGCTCATCACCTCGAAGGTCGGCATCCGGGCGGTGAAGAAGGCCGGCTTGCGCGACCCGACGATCGCGAGGTCGAACAGGTCGCGCCACGTCATCGCGCCCGGCAGGAAGGGGTCGAAGGCGAAGGCGAGCATCGGGGCGGCGTAGGCCCACTCGGAGTTGGTGATGAGGAGCACCTTCTTGCCGGCGCGCTTCTGGTCGAGGAGCGCGAGCGGCACCTCCTTGTCGAGCGCGACGAAGCGCGCCGGGTCCTCGACGATCTCGCCCTTGAGGCGGCCCTCCATGTGGGCCTCGTCGAGCGCGCCGCGGACGAGCGCGTAGAGGTCGGCGTAGCTCAGCTTCGCCTCGATCACGTCGGCGTCGAGGAGGTCGACGAGCTGCATGTACATGCTCGCCTCGGAGAGCGAGAAGAGCGTGTTCATGAACAGCCAGCGCGGCTCGTCGAGGTCGACGAGGGTGCGGGTGTAGGATTCGCGCAGCTTGGCGCGCGCCAGCCGCTTCGTGCCGTGCGAGGCCCGCTTGATGTAGCCGAAGCGGTTGGCCTTGACGACGTTGCCGAGCGCGGTGTCGATGATCAGCCCGCGCATCACGAGGTCGGGCTGGAACCTCAACTCCTCGACCGGCCAGCCGCGCCCGAGGAGGCGCTCCTTGATGTAGCTGTAGGCCCGCTCCTCCCACGCCCGCTCGTGGTAGTGGATGAGCGTGTAGTCCATGTCGTAGCCCACCGCCTTGATCGAGCGGAGGTTGAGCGTGCGGTTGGTGTAGATGCCGCGAACCATGAGGGGAGGGTCGAATGGCGAAGGACGAGCGACGCATGCATGCCGTAGGGGCGATCCCGTGTGGTCGCCCTCGCCGAACATGCCGTCTGTTCCGGTGCAACGGCAATATCCGCCTCGGCGAAACGCCCTGCCAACCGTGCGCGCGGTGTTCACGCGAGGATAACGCGAACCCGGCGCGGGTCGTAACCTTCGCTCGCCACCGGGCGAGGCCCGCCTCGCCCCTACGACCCTGCGCTACGACCTCACCCTGTGCCCATGCCCGACCCGACTTGGATTTCGCTTCTGCCGCCGCTGCTCGCCATCGTGCTGGCGATCTGGACGCGGCAGGTCTACCTCTCGCTCGCCGCCGGCGTGTGGCTCGGGTGGACGGTGCTCAGCGGCTGGAACCCGCTCGCGGGCCTCGGCGCGAGCATCGACGCGCTCGTCGGCGTCCTCGGCGACGCGGGCAACGCCCGCGTGATCCTGTTTACAATTGTGATCGGCGCGCTCATCGCGACGGTCGAGGCCGGGGGCGGCGTGCGCGGGTTCGTCGACTGGGTCGAGCGGCGCGGGCTCGTCACCGGCGGGCGCGGGGCCCGCGTGCTGGCCTTCCTCGTCGGGGTCGTCATCTTTATCGAGTCCAACATCACCGTCCTCGTCGCCGGGGCCGTCTCGCGGCCGCTCTTCGACCGGCACCGCCACAGCCGCGAGATGCTGGCCTACCTGATCGACTCGACGAGCGCGGCCGTCTGCGTGCTCATTCCGCTGAACGCATGGGGGGCCTACGTCCTCGCGCTCCTCGCCGACCAGGGCATCGCCGAGCCGCTCCGCGTCTTCGTCGCCTCGGTCCCGATGAACCTCTACGCCCTCGCCGCCGTCGCGCTCGCCGCGTTCGTCGCCGTCACGGGCTGGGCGGCCGGCCCGATGCGCCGCGCCGAGCGCCGCGCCGAGGACGGCGAGCTGTTCGACGCCGACGCCACCCCGATGCTCGACGAGGAAGCCCTCGTCCCGAGGCCGACCACGGCGATCCCGCCGCGCACGGTCAACATGCTGCTCCCGCTCGGGGTGATGGTGGCGACGATGCCGCTCGGGCTCTGGGTCACCGGCGACGGCGACCTCCTCGCGGGCAGCGGCTCGACGAGCGTGCTCTGGGCCGTCCTCGCTGGACTGGCGACGGCATGGGTGCTGCTACTCGCCCAGGGCGGCCTTCAGATCGACGAACTCACCAAGACCGGGCTGCGCGGCGCGGGCGGAATGCTCGGCATGGCGCTCGTGCTCCTGCTTGCGCTCGCGCTCGGCGGCGTGGCGCGCGAACTCGGGACCGGGGCGTTCGTCGCCGGGGCGGTCGCGGGCGTCCTCCCGCCGCCGGTGCTGCTCCCGCTCGTCTTCGGCACCGGTGCCTTCATCGCCTTCTCGACTGGGACGAGTTGGGGCACCTTCGCCATCATGATCCCGATTGCGGTACCCGCCGCCGCCGCGCTCGGGCTGCCCGCCGCGCCGTTCCTCGCCGCCGCCCTCTCCGGCGGCATCTTCGGCGACCACGCCTCGCCGATCTCGGACACGACGATCGTCTCCAGCCTCGCCGCCGCGACCGACCACATCGCGCACGTCCGCACCCAACTCCCCTACGCCAGCCTCGCTGCCACCGTCGCCGCCTTCGGCTTCGCCGTCATCGGCGCGACGCTCTGACGGGGACGCGCTTTGGCCTTTCGCCGGGGATGTCAGAACTGATGTTGGGGGTAGACCAACCTGGATACTCCGATGACGCGCATCCTCTTGCTCTTCCTGCTCTCTTCCACCGTCGCCCTCGCGCAGCATCCGATGGGCAAGCTCTCCGGCCGCATCGTGGACGACCTCGGCGACCCGCTGCCGGGCGCCAACGTGATCATCGAGGGCACCCGACTCGGCGCTTCCGCCGACGACGACGGCAACTACTTCGTCATCGGCATCCCCGCCGGCACCTACGACGTGACGGCGTCGTTTGTGGGCTTCGAGCACCATACGGTCGAGGCGATTCAGATTTCGTCGGGATACACGACTGAGCAGAGCTTCGAGCTTGGCATGACGAACTATTTCGAAAT
Organism: Bacteroidota bacterium; assembly: GCA_038746285.1. Taxonomy (NCBI): domain Bacteria; kingdom Pseudomonadati; phylum Bacteroidota; species Bacteroidota bacterium. The sequence goes on along the minus strand of JBCDKT010000016.1, from coordinate 9,984 downwards.
CTTCGGTCCTTGTCTCGACTGCTGGGGCTACGAGCCTCTCATTTCGACGGACCCCTTCGCTTCGCGGCGGATATCGGGCGAAGAGATCGAGCACATGCCTATCGGTCGATAGCCGACGGCGGGCTTGCCGTTGTGAGCCGGGATGCCTATCGTTAGCGCACCACCCGACGCGCCGCGCCATGCCTGAGCCGCTCACCGACGACGCCCTCGCCGACCTCACGCTCCTCGCCCTCGTGATCGCCCACGGGGCCGACGCCGACCTCGACCCGCGCGAGGTGAACACGCTCGCCGAGCACCTCCACCGGCTCGCCCCGCACCTCAGCCCGGAGGCCGTGACTGAGATTGTCAAGGACGGCGCGAGAGCGTACCTCGATACCCGCGTGGAGGGTGCCGAGACGGTCGTCTACCGCCTCGCGGGCGCACTCAGCGCGGACGGGCGGGCCGAGGCCTACGCTGCGCTCCAGGCTGTCGCCGAGGCCGACGAGACGCTGCACCCGATGGAGTCGACGCTGCTGCGCCACGTCGCCGCCGCCTGGCGGGTGGACGTGTAGGACTGGAAGAGAGGAGGAGCGGAGGATGGCAGGTGCACCGCCGCGTCGTTCTTCCACGCTTCCGCTCTTCCACTCCTATTCTTCCGGCGCTTTCATCCGCACGACGAGCGTCGGCGCGAGCGCCTCGGGGAGCAGCCCGGCGGCGGGGAGGCGCGGGACGAGCATCGCCCAGCGTACGTCCTGCCGGTAGGCGCGGGCGAGGTACGGCACGGCCTCGTCGACCCGCCCGACGCCTGCCAGCGTGATCCCGACCCAGAAGGCCGACTCGCCGTTGTTGGCCTCGTCCGGGGCGAGGGCCATCGCCGCGCTGTAGCTCGCCATCGCAGCCTCGATGTCGCCCTCGGTGACGTGCTCGTCGCCCTCGTTGAGTTTCTGGTAGGCCCGCTGCAGCCCGACGAGCCGCTGCAGTTCGGCGACGGGTGCCGGGTGGTCCTCGACGCGGAGGTCGAACAGGCGGTCCGCCCACGGCTTGCCAGTGGGCTCGGCGCGGGTGACGAGGAGCGCGGCCGACTGCTGGCCCCGGAGATCGCCGCCCTCGGCCTGGGCGGCTTCGAGGGCCGCGAGGAGCCGCTCGGCGAGGTCGCCGGTGGAGGCTTCGTAGGCCTCGGCCATCGCGTCCCAGACGGTGTCGTTTTCCATCAGGTTAGCCTGCACCGCGTAGCCGTCGCCCGTGCGGTGGCCCGCCGCGGCGATGGCACGGCTGCCGGTGTGGACGGCGACCCTACCCTCGGCGTCGACGAACGCGACCTGCCGGACGGCCCGGCCCGCGTCGGCCGAGACGAGCGCCGCGAGCGCCTCCTCGGCCGAGCTGCCCGTCCGCATCAACTCCAGCCCGCGCGGCCCGTAGGCCGGGTCAACGAACGACTGCGTGGCGACGGCCCCGACGCCCGGCTCGGCCCACGGCACGACCGCGCCGACCGAGAACCAGTGGCTCTGCACCGCCACCCCGAGCTGCCCGGTCTCGGCGTCGTGCGCGACGATGGAGTAGGTGGCGACGGGCCGGCGCGGCGTGTCGGCAGGAAAATCCTGTGCGAGGGCGGGCGCAGCGGTGAGCAGGGCGAGGCAAAAGGCGAGGGTTCGCATGGCAGGGCGGGATGGGATACTTTGGGAGCCAGCCAATCTACCGCACCGCCTCATGCGCATCGCCCTCGTCCAACAACCTGCCACCGAAGACCCCGGGTCGAGTCCGGGGCAGGCTCTCAGCACCAACGTGCAGCGCGGCCTCAGCGCCGCCCGCCGCGCCGCCGAGGCTGGGGCCGACCTCGTCGCCTTCGCCGAACTCGCCTTCACGCCGTTCTACCCGCAGCGCCACGCGACGCCCGAGACCCTCGCCCTCGCCGAGCCGATTCCCGGCCCAACGACCGACGCGTTCGCCGCCCTTGCGAAAGAACTCGGCGTCGTCCTCGTGCTCAACCTCTTCGAGCGCGACGGTGACCGGACGTTCGATACGTCGCCCGTGATCGACGCCGACGGGACCCTCCTCGGGCGGACGCGGATGGTCCACATCACCGACTACGAGGCGTTCCACGAGCAGGGCTACTACGCTCCCGGCGACCAGGGGGCTCCGGTCTACGACACCGCCGCCGGGCGCGTCGGCGTGGCGATCTGCTACGACCGGCACTACCCGGAGTACATGCGGGCGCTGGCGCTGCAAGGGGCGGAGGTGGTCGTCGTCCCGCAGGCAGGCGCGGTCGGCGAGTGGCCCGAGGGGCTGTACGAGGCCGAGATGCAGGTGACCGCGTTCCAGAACGGGTTCTTCACCGCCCTCGTCAACCGGGTCGGGCCGGAGGAGCAGCTGACGTTCGCGGGCGAGTCGTTCGTCTGCAACCCGGCCGGCGAGGTCGTCGCCCGCGCCGGGCAGGGCACCGAAGAAACCCTCTACGCCGACCTCGACCTGGCCGAGGTCGAGCGCTCGCACGCGCGCCGCCTCTTCCTCCGCGACCGGCGGCCGGACCTCTACGCCGACTGGCTCGCCCGGTAGCGTAACCTGCGTGGGATCGAGGCGTAGCGGAAGGGGCATTGACTCGATGGCTCCATGTCGCTCGAAACCCGCCTCGACCGTACGCACGCTCGCATCCACCGGAGCGTCTGGCTCCAGCGGTTCACGGTCGGGACGCGCGTGCTCCTCGCGGCCGGGTTCATTCCGCCGGGCCTCACCAAGCTCGCCGGCCACCGGTTCACGCAGATGAGCGTCGAGACGCCGATCGGCTACTTCTTCGACGCGTTCTTTCAGGCGGGCGCGTTCTACGCGTTCGTCGGCGCGATGCAGGTGCTGGCGGGCGTGCTGCTCCTCGTCCCGCGTACGGCCACGCTCGGGGCTGTGCTCTACCTCCCGATCATCACCACGATCTCAGTCATCACCTGGTCGATGGGTTTCCGAGGGACGTGGGCCGTCACGGGCTTGATGACGCTCGCCTGCCTGTGGCTGCTGGCGTGGGACTACGACCGCGTCAAGCCGATCCTCCCGTTCGCCTCGGCAGCGCGACCCGACGCGGTCCCCGGCCGGGCGGCCGCGACGCTGGCCTACCTCCTGCTCGCGGGCGGGCTGGTCGGGGCGATGCTCAAGATGCGCGGGCTGGCTCCCGTCGGGGCGATGCCTGTGTTCGGGGCGATGGTCCTCGCCGCTGCCGTGTGCTACGGCGTCGCGTGGCGGCAACGCAGAAAAGCCTCGGCGGTGCGTGCGGCAGAGGGGTGAGCGGCGCGATCTTGGCGCGCCCTCGACCCGTCGCCCCGTGCCCGCTCCCACGCCCATCCGCATCGCCTGCTGGTCCGGCCCCCGGAACATCTCGACGGCGCTGATGCGGTCGTGGGGCAGCCGCGCCGACACGGCAGTCGTGGACGAGCCGTTCTACGCGCACTACCTGTGGGCGACGGGCCTCGACCACCCCGGCCGCGCCGCCATCCTCGGCTCGCAGCCGACCGACTGGCGCACGGTCGCGGCGGCGCTCACCGGACCCGCGCCGGGCGGCAAGGACATCTTCTACCAGAAGCACATGGCCCACCATCTCCTGCCCGGGATGGTCGGCCCGTGGCTGGGCGACCTCCGCCACGCCTTCCTCCTCCGCGAGCCGGCGGCGATGCTGACCTCCCTCGCGAAGGTGCTCCCCGACCCGCGCCCTGAAGACACCGGTCTGCCGCAGCAGGTCGCGCTCGTCGAGCGCCTCCGCGACGAGGCGGGCCGTGTCCCGCCCGTGATCGACGCCGAGGACGTGCTGACCGACCCGCCGCGCCTGCTCCGGCTGCTCTGCGAGGCCCTCGGCGTCCCGTTCGAGCCTGCGATGCTGACGTGGGAGGCCGGCCCGCGCCCGACCGACGGCGTCTGGGCCGCGCACTGGTACGCCGCTGTCGAAGCCTCGACCGGGTTCAAGCCGTACCGCCCGAAGACCGAGTCCGTGCCGGAGCGGCTGCAGTCGGTACTGGCGGAGTGCAAGGGCTACTACGCGCAGCTGCACCCCCACCGCCTCCGCTGATCTCCCTCATACCCTCACCCACCCACACGCCCATCCCCACCGATGCTCCAGCAGTTCGACGAACGCAACCGCGACCTGATCGTCAACATCAACGGCACCCTCGTGCACCGCGACGAGGCGGGGGTCTCGCCCTTCGACTCGGTCGTGCAGGGCGGCGACGGGGTGTGGGAGGGGCTGCGGCTCTACGACGGGCGCATCTTCCGCCTCACCGAGCACCTCAACCGGCTACGCGACTCGGCCCACGCCCTCGCCTTCGCTGAGATTCCGAGCCCCGAGGCGATCCGGGAGGAGATTCGCCGGACGCTGGAGGCCAACGGGATGCGCGACGGCGTCCACGTCCGCCTCACGCTCACGCGCGGGCCGAAGATCACGAGCGGGATGGACCCGCGCCTCAACCAGGCCGGCCCGACGCTGATCGTCCTCGCCGAGTGGAAAGCGCCGGTCTACGACAAGCGCGGGCTGTCGCTCATCACGAGTTCCGTCCGCCGTTTCCCGCCCGACTGCCTCGACCCGAAGATCCACCACAACAACCTGCTCCAGAGCATCCTCGCCAAGATCGAGGCCAACCACGCCGGGGCCGACGCCGCGCTGATGCTCGACCGGCACGGGTTCATCGCCGAGTGCAACGGCACGCACGTCTTTCTGGTCGCGGGGGGCACCGTGCTCACGAGCACGACCAACGCTTGCCCCGAGGGCATCACCCGGCAGACCATCCTCGATCTGTGCGCGCGCGAAGCTGTCCCGCACGCCGCGCGCAACGTCTCGCTCGCCGAGGCCTACCGCGCCGACGAGGTGTTCTGCACCGGCACGATGGGCGAACTCGCCGCCGTCACCCAGATCGACGGGCGGAGGGTTGGAACAGGGTCCGTTGGCCCGATGACCGAGCGGCTCTCGGCGCTCTACGCCGAGGAGACGGCGGCGACGGGCGAGCCGATCTTCGAGGGCTGAACGCAGCGCCCCCGCCTGCAGCAATGGGCAAGCGGGGGCGTAGGTTTGAATCCGAGGGGACGCTACTGGGTGATGTTGACGCTAAACCCACCCGATACCTCGATCGAGCCCATGCTGCTGAGCGAGTTCGCCGTGAAGGAGAACGTACCCGACACCTCGGTTTCGCTGATACCCGTGATGGTAGCCGACCCGGTTCCACCGACAGTCGTGCTAAAGGCTTCGGTGACGCCGTCATTCGTGGCACGCACGACGGTAGCGATGTTGTCCGCTTCGAACGAGTATGTGCCGGTGGCGGCCTGTTCCAGTTCGAGGCCGATGGTCGTTGCGAGGTTAGAGCCGGTGATGGTGATCGACCCATCGCTGTCTACCTCTGCGAGAGCGACCAAGCTAGCGACGAAGCTCTCTCCATCGATCGTGGCTTCGAAGCCGCTGTCGACCATCATGCCGCCACCGCCGCCACCGCCACCGCCACCGCCACCGCCGCCGCCGCCGCCGCCGCCGCCGTTATCGTCGTCGTCACCGCCGGAGTCGCACGCGGCAAAGGTGAGGGCGAAGAGAAAGCACAAAAGGAATGTGGGAATGCGACGTAGCATGTCAGGTGTGGGTTGGTTGCGGGAGCAAACGAGGTGCTACATAGAGGCATCGGCGCGTAGCACCGTACTCTGTAGCGCGGCCTTCTGTAGCGTAGACGAGAAAACTACTCAGCGGCAGGTCAGCCCGGTTAACGTAGTACCGTGGTCCCACCGTTGCCCTCGTCCATTGATGTGATTTTGAGCGGAACGTTGGCGGCAGGCTCACGCCCTGCCGAGGTACTTCAGCGTGGCTTCGGCGCGGGAGCGGACGTGCATCTTCTCGTAGATGTGCCGGATGTGGGTCCGCACGGTGTCGATGGAAATGAAAAGCTGCTCGGCGATCTCGCGGTAGCGGTAGCCCTGCGCGAGCAGGTCGAGGATCTCCTCCTCGCGCCCGGTGAGCGGCTCCCCGTCGGCCTCGGCGCGCGGGGGCCGGTGGAAGGTCTCGACGACGCGGCGGGCGATCCCGCTCGACATCGGCGAGCCGCCCGTGTGAACCTGCGCGATGGCACCGAGCAGTTCGGCGGGCGGGGTGGTCTTGAGGACGTAGCCCGCGGCCCCGTTCTGGAGCGAGGCGAAGACGTGGTCGTCGTCCTCGTAGACGGTCAGCATCATCACCTGGACGCGCGGGTGCTCGGCGCGGAGGCGCTTGACGGCCTCGGTGCCGAGCATCCCCGGCAGCCCGATGTCCATCAGCACCACGTCCACGTTGTCGCCCGTCAGCACGGCGAGGCCCGACTCGGCATCCTCGTAGGTCCCGACGCAGACGAACCCCTCCGAGGCATCGATCAGGTACCCCAGCCCCTGCCGGACCTCGACGCGGTCCTCGACGATGGCGACTCGAATCATGGCGCTCCTCCTGTGGGTGTGTGCGGCTCCCAACATCGGGCACGCGGTGCCGCGTGTCAATCGCATGGAAAGGTGATTTGGAGAGTGCGCCTTCGGCGCAGAATGGGAGGAATGGGGAGAACGGGGGGAATGGGAAGAAGGGACGTTGGCGCGGAGCGCGGCGGCCTCGGTAATTTTCTCGGCTTTTCTTTCCACTCCTCCCACTCCTCCCACTCCTCCCACTCCTCCCACTCCTCCCACTCCTCCCACTCCTCCCACTCCTCCCACTCCTCCCACTCCTCCCACTCACCCGCCCAGCGGCACGCGTAGCGTGAGCCGCGTCCCCCCGTCCGGCCCGGCGTCCAGGGCGAGCGTGCCGTCGATCTCACCGGCGCGGTGGGCCATGTTGGCTAGGCCGTTGCCGCCGCGCCCACTCGGTCGAGGCACTGCTCCGTCGCCGCCGGGCAGGCCGCAGCCGTCGTCCTGCACGGTGAGTGTGAGGGCGGCCTCGTCCACCTCTAGCCGCACCGTCGCGTTCGTGGCTCCAGCGTGGCGGACGAGGTTGTGGAGCGCCTCTTTCATCACGAGGAACACGTTGCGCCGGAACTCGGCCGAGACCGTCAGCGGCGGCACCTGGGCGGGGAAGTCCAGCCGGACGCGCAGCCCGGCCTCGTCCAGCGTGCGGGCGGCGTGCTCGCGGAGGTAGGCCGTGAGTCGGTCGAGGCGGTCGTGCTGCGGGTTGATGGCCCAGATGATCTCGCCGATCGCGTCGAGCATGGCGCGGCTCGTGTCGGCGATCCGGCTCAGGCGTGCAGTGCTCGGTGCGGAGCCTGCCCCGGAGGCCGAGCCGGGGTCGCCGTCGAGGTCGCGCTGGGCGAGTTCGGAGAGGATGGCGATCTCGGAGAGGCTGGCCCCAACCTCGTCGTGCATGTCGCGCGAGATGCGGGCGCGCTCGGCGTCGAGGGCTTGCCGCGCTTCGAGGCGGGCCAACTCGCGCCGGTAGCGGCGCTGCGAGACCGACCACACGGCCGCCCCGACGAGGGTGAGGATGAGCCCGACGAACAGCACCTGAAACCACCACGTCTGGAAAAACCGAGGCCACACGATGACCGTCGCGGCCGCGCCCGTCTCGTTCCACAGGCCGTCCTCGTTGGCGGCCTTGACGCGGAACGTGTACCGGCCCGGCCGGAGGTTGGTGTACGTCGCCCGGCGCTGCTGGCCGAGGTCCACCCAGCCAGCGTCGAAGCCCTCCAGCCGCGCCGCGTAGCGGGTGCGGTGGGCGTTCGCAAACTGGAGCGCAGCGAACTCAAAGGTGAACGATGCCACGCCTGGATCGATCTCGACGGTCTCGCCGACGTGGGCGGTCGTCGTCGTGGTGTCGCGCGCGGCGCGGTGCAGCGCCGTCAGGACGACCGGCGGGCGGTACGGGTTGTCGCGGAGGGCGCTCGGGTGGAAGACCGTCACGCCCCGGTCGCCGCCGAAGTAGAGCGTGCCGTCGCGCCCACGGAACGCGGCGTGGCGGTTGAACTCGACGTTCCCCACGCCGTCGGCGAAGGCGAAGGTGCGGAAGCCTGCGGCCGGCCGGTCCGGGTCGAAGCGGGCGAGGCCCCGGTTGGTGGAGAGCCAGAGGCGACCGTCGTCGTCTTCGAGGATCGCGTAGACGGCACTGCTCGGCAGGCCGTCGGCGGAGGAGACGTGCGCGAAGCGGCCCGTGGATGCGTCGTAGCGGTCCAGCCCGCTCTGCGTCCCGACCCAGAGCCGCCCGCGCCGGTCGAGGTGGAGCGCCATCGTGGCGTTGTCGCTGAGGCTCGACGGGTCGGCGGGATCGTGGAGGTAGCTGTGGAGGCTGTCCGTCTGGGCATCGTACCGGAGGAGGCCGGCGGACGAGGTCACCCACGCCCCGCCGGGGACCGACCGGACGACCTGCACGCCCACGCCGCGCGGCACCGGCGTAGACGCATAGGTACCATCGGTGAACCGGCGAAAGAGCCGCCCGGCGTGGCCGAACCAGAGCGTGCCCTCGGCATCGAGGTGCAGCCCCGACGCACTCGGCCCCCACGGCCCAGGGGGGATGTCAACGCGGACGTGCTCGACCGCGTCCGGCGCGTCGAGGTCGATCCAGTCCAGCCCCGCGCCGGTGCCGAGCCAGAGCGTGGTGCCGTCTTGCTGGACGGACCAGACCCAGTCGTGGCCGAGGCTCGACGGGTCGGCCGGGTCGTGGCGGTAACGCGTCACCCGCCCGTCCGGCCCGATCCGGTTCAGTCCACCGCCGAGCGTGCCGACCCAGAGCGCACCCCGCGTGTCCTCGTGGACCGAGAGCACGATCCCGCTCCCGAGGCTGTTGGCGTCTTCGGGGTCGTGCGCAAGGAGGCTAAACGGGGCGGCGTTTGGCACGGCGCGGTGGAGCCCCCAAACGGTCCCGGCCCAGAGCGTCCCAGCCCGGTCGCGGTGGAAGCCGGTGATCCAGTTCTGCGTCGGGATGCCGCCGGGGAGATGGAGCGAGAAGCGCTCGGTGGTGCCCGCAGAGACGGCGTAGCGGTAGACCCCGCCGAGCGTGCCGAGCCAGAGCACGCCGCCCGCCGGGACGATCCGGTTCACCCCGAGGCCCGTCCCGTAGCCCGGAATCTCTGGCTGCGGGACCGCCACCGGCTCGACACCCCCGCTGCTCACCCGGGCGAGGCCGACGCCGGCCACCCAGAGTGTACCCGCCTCGTCCTCGGCGAGCGCTACGCCGAACTCGGACTCGGCGCTCTGCGTCCACGGTACAGCGATGACTCCGTCCTCTTCCGGCACCTCGCCGACGGCGTACCGCTCCACGTCCCGGTGCGTGCTGACCCACACCGTCCCGTCGCGCGCGGTGAGACCCTGCATCGGCGTCCCGGTGCCGAGGCGAGCGCGAACGCCGGCGAAGCGGTCCCGCGCCCGGTCGAAGCGGTACAGGCTGTCCGCGCCCGCTAGCCACGCCTCGCGGTCGGGCCCGATGAAGAGGCAGGGGTCGAGCCGGTCGTAGCGCCGGACCTCCCCGTGCCCCGGCCCGACGAGGCGGGCTATCCCGGCGGGGGTCCGGTCCGACGCCTGCGCCACTGCCCACAGGTCGCCCGCGCCGTCCTCGGCTAGTTCGCGGACGAGGTTGCCCGGCAGCGAGGCGGGGTCGAATGGGTTGCGCCGCCACGTCCGCATCGTGGTGCCATCCCAGCGGCCGAGCCCCTCGCGCGTGGCGAACCACAGGAAACCGCGCCGGTCCTCCAGCATGTCGTAGACCGACGACTGCGGCAGGTGCACCTCCACGTCCGTCGCTCGCTCGAAGCGGACCGGAGCCCGGGGCCCCTCGGGCTGCGCCTGCGCAGCCGAGGCGAGGATCATGAAGACGAACCAGCGTACCAACACGTCAGACGGACTAACTTCGTGAGCTAAACTCTTCCCAGACGGTAAGTATACCGCAGGCCGCACAGCCTCGCCTGGGAGAGTTCGGGGCTCAGAAGCTGTTCGGATTTGTGATCGCGGGCCACGAGCGGCTGCGGAACTGACCGGCTGCGTCGCGCTGCATCGCCGAACCTCACGGTTCGCCTGGTGGGGTCGCTTCGCTCCCCGATGCTTTGCATTCACGCTCCTTGC